>JBKJRK010000136.1:0-7683 GCA_046593135.1 Tepidisphaeraceae bacterium
AATCCCGCCGCCGGGCGAATTGATTTGGAGTCCGTCCGCGCAGGCGTTATTGACGACGGCTTGGGATCGTCGCCGGGATTGACGACGGCGAGATTCGTAATTAGCGGATCGCCCGACGGCGCGCCAATCGCGCGGGAGCGCGGCGAGGCGCTCGCATCAGTTGGATCCCACTCGGCCCGGCGGGTGGGCGTCCGCAGTACCCACAGCCCCGCTGCCACAATCACGATGACCCAGGCCACAAGCACGCCCGTTGTTCGACTCAGAAACAGTGTACTGCGCATCTGAATTAGATCCCCTCCGCTCGCACGAGCCCAATGACTGGTTCTCCAGGACCGTGCCGCAATGATCGGATGTTTGAGCAGAATTGAAAGACCTTGACGGCCTTGCGCCCGGCTACAGCGTTTCGGTGCGTCAGTGTAAGATGCCGGCATGTCGTTGATTTCCGAGATTCTGGAGCAAAACCGCGCGTTCGTCGCACGCCGGGAGTATGAAGCGTTTCGCACGGACCGTTTTCCGAATAAGAAGCTTGTCGTCCTGACGTGCATGGACACCCGGCTGGTCGAGCTGCTGCCCAAGGCGATGAGTTTCGCCAACGGCGACGTGAAGATGATCAAGAACGCCGGGGCCATCGTGTCCCACCCGTTCGGCAGCGTGATGCGCAGCATTCTCGTTGCCGTTTACGAGCTGGGCGCCGAAGAAATCGCGGTCGTCGGACATCACGGCTGCGGCATGACGAGCTTGAGCTGTGCCGGGGTGCTCGAAAAGGCCAAGCTCCGCGGCGTGACGGATGACGTCTTAGCCACCATCGCTAACGCCGGCATCGACCTGCCCGCCTGGCTCGCCGGTTTCGAGCGCGTCGAAGACGGCGTCCGCCAGAGCGTCGGCGTTATCAAAAATCATCCGCTGCTGCCGAAGGATGTGCCCGTTCACGGCATGTTGATCGATTCCGAAACCGGCGAGCTGGAGATGCTCGTCGACGGGTACATTCGAGAAAGTTCGCCGAGAGCAAGTTCGCCGAGAGAAAGTTCGCCGAGAGAAAGTTCGCCGCAGCCGTAGCGAGAGCCGCTCGCCGTGCGTCCGCGCGGCCGGCCGCCTGCGGTTTCGCAGGACGAAGCGCGCTTTTCCGTCTGCGAAACCGCAAGCGGCGATCGAGGTGGCCGC
Source organism: Tepidisphaeraceae bacterium (assembly GCA_046593135.1). Classification (GTDB taxonomy): domain Bacteria; phylum Planctomycetota; class Phycisphaerae; order Tepidisphaerales; family Tepidisphaeraceae; genus JBKJRK01. The sequence continues at coordinate 1,162 of JBKJRK010000136.1, forward strand.
TACGGCTGAGGTGAACTTGCTCTAAATAAGAGTGCGCGATCCCGCGCCGATCGTTGCTGGTTAGCCGCTGCCAGCAGGGCAGTGTCGTGATGCATGGGCGCGTCATCGCGCACAATCATTTAGGCAGGGGCCGCCGATCACACGGGTGACCGATCAGGGCCATTCGCCGCGGCGGCGCGGCGGTGTTGCAACGAATCCTCTATGATCAAAGCATGACCCGTTTCACCGGCTTAGGACTCGGCCATCCCCGCGGCGGCGGCGACGAGCCGTCTGGCGGCCGAACGGAGTACGTTCTGCTCCGGCGTCCTCTCAGGCAAATCCTCGCGTTCACTCGCCGGAGCATCGACGACGTAATCAACAACCCGATCGCCAAGAACGAAGTACTGGGCTACTACAAGCTTCACAAGCAGATCCGCCGACACAGCGAGATCGGCGAACTCGAGCGTCAGTGGAATTCTGTCGCGTAAGAATGTGGAATGGAGGGCCGTTGATTACGCCGGAATTCATCCTGTTTTTCGTCTACCTGCTCGCCGGGCCGGCGGCGTGGGTCGGGTACTGGTTGGCGATCCACTCGGGCCGCCGAAAAATGCTGCTGCTGCGCCGCCCGCCGATCCCCCCGGACAACCCGCCGGCGGTCCTCCCGACGGTGACTCTCATGATCCCGGCCAAGGACGAAGGCGAGCGGATCCGCGCCTGCATCGAATCGGCCCTCGCGCAGGACTATCCGAACATCGAAGTCATCACTATCAACGACCGCAGCACCGACAACACCGGCGCGGTCATGGACGAGCTGGCGGCGAAGAATGCCGGGTTAAGAGTCATTCACATCACCGAGCCTCCCGCCCCGGGTTGGACCGGCAAGAACAACGCGCTCCACACCGCCGCGAAGCACGCGACCGGCGACTGGCTGCTGTTCGTCGATTCCGACGTGGTGCTGGAGCGAGATGCGCTGTCGGCGTCGATGGCGGTCGTGCTGCGGAAGGGCTTCGATCTGCTCAGCCTTTTGCCCCGCCTCGAGAGCCACAGCCTGTGGGAGAGCCTGCTCGTCCCGCTCGCCGGCGCCGCGGCGTCGAGCATGTACCTGATCGCGCTGACCAACGTCCACCACTCGCGCACCGCCTTCGCCAATGGGCAGTTCCTGATGATCAGCCGGGCCGCCTACGACGCGATCGGGCGACACGAAGTCGTCCGCGACCGCTACTGCGAAGACGTCGAGATCGCCCGGCTCGTGAAGGAAAAAGGCCTGCGCCCGCGCGTGTCGTGGGGTAACGATTTCTGCGCCGTGCGGATGTACAGCAGCCTGCCGGCGATCTTCCGCGGGTGGAGCCGCATCTACTACGCGGCGCGCGTCGGCAGCCCGTGGCGTGTTCTGGCGGCGGCGGCGTTTGTGATCGTCTGCGGGTTCTCCGCCTATGCCGCTCTGGCGTGGGGCGTGTTCCGGCTCTTTCACCCGACGGGCACCTGGCCCGGCCCCCTCGCGTGGCTGGTCGCGGGGGGCATTCACCTGGGCCTATTGACCGTTGTCGTCTCAATCCTCTACCGCTGGAGCGGCAACCCCGGCCGCAACGCGCTGCTGTTCCCGATCGCCGGACCCATGCTGCTCGGCATCTTCGCGCGGGCGCTGCAAATGTGCGTAACGAAGAAAGTCGAATGGCGGGGGACGGCCTACTCGCACACCATGGCCGCGACGCTCGGGCCCGGGCAAACGAGATAATTTCGTCGGTCCGGAAGGAAGCACACGATGGGCAGATTCATTTGGCGCTTCATGCTCGCCTGTACGCTCGCCGTTTCCGTCGCGCGGGGAGAACCGTCTGGCCCTTCGGTCGTGATTGAAGGCGTCGCGGTTTTTGACCCCGCATCCGAGACAATGCTCGAGGGGCGGACGATCGTCGTGCGCGGCGAGCGGATCGCGGCCGTAACGTCACCGGGCGAGAAGGCGGAAATTCCCGCCGACGCCGTGCGCATCGACGGCCGCGGGCGGTATGCCCTGCCCGGATTGATCGACGCACACGTTCACCTCGTCCACGTCCTCGACCTCGCGCGCGTGTCCGGTGACGACGTTCTTCCCCTGTACCTCGCGGCGGGCGTGACGACGGTCCGCAGCACCGGCGACGAGATCGTCGCGGCGACGCTCGTCGCCCGGTTCGCGGCGTCGAACCCGCATTCATGCCCGCGCGTCTTCACATGCAGCCCGCTGTTCGACGCCGACCCGCCCATTCATCGGGGCGCCGGCCGGGCAGTTGTCGACCCGAAACAGGTGCCGGCGGAGCTCGACGAAGTTCAGGCGTGGGGCGCGACGACGGTGAAAATTTATGCGGGCACCGGGCGCGCGGTGGGCCGGGCGATTATCGACGAGTCGCACCGCCGGGGGCTTTTCGTGTCGGCCCACCTCGGCGTGTATGTCGCGCAGGATGCCGTTGCCGACGGCGTGGATGCGCTCGAACACATCTGGTCGGTGTTCAACTACGTCATCCCGCCCGATGTGGTGGGACAGCCGGGCCACCGCGGGCGGCTCGACCTGTCCAACCCGATGTGCGAGTCGCTCGTCGCCGAGTTGGCGAAGCGCAAGACTTTTGTCGACCCCACGCTCGCCGTCTTCCGAAACATGATCCTCCTCCCCGACCTGCCCGCCGTGCGCGACCACCCGGACAACGCGCTCGTCCCCCGGCGGCTGCGCGAGTTCTGGCCGGTCTACCTGCGCCAGAGCGGCTGCCCACAAGGCGGCTCGCCGGAGGACCGCCAGCGCGAGTTTGCGAAGTATCAGGAATTGACCGGCAAATTGTATCGCGCCGGCGTGCCGCTGCTTGTCGGGACGGATTCACCCGAACCGCAGGTAACGCCCGGCTTCTCGCTGCATCAGGAGCTGGAAATGCTGGTGGAGTCCGGCCTCCCGCCCGCCGCCGCGTTGCGGGCCGCTACGTTGAACAACGCGACGGCACTCCGGCAGCAGGACCACCTCGGCTCCATCGCCGCCGGCAAGCAGGCCGACATCGTGCTGCTGACCGCCAACCCGCTCGACGACATCCGCAACACGCGGAAGATCGAACTGGTTTTCCGCGGCGGATTGGTCTGCCGGCCGGCGGAGATCCTGAAGCGCGTGCCGCAATGAAGCAGCGCGTCAGAACCGCACATCCAGCCGCGTTTGCTCGTCGCCAAACGTCTCGATCTGCTCGACCCGGTAGTCCCAACGGCCTTCGCTTTCGCAGACGCGCTTCTCGACCACGTCCCAATGACCTTCGGAAACGCAGACGCGTTTCTCGACTATGTCCCACCGGCCTTCGCTGACGCACACTTCGCGGGCGACGCGCTCGCAGCGGGCGGGCTCAATTAACGTCCGCTCGCGGATGATTACCTTGCGGCCGCGCTGATAGCGGACGACCTCCCGGACCTCGTACCGAGCCGGCACGTTGACTTCCTCGTACACGGTCCTGTGGACCGGCGGCGCCCAAACCCGCTCGTTGACCGTGCGGTACACCGGCTCCACCCACACGCGCTCGGAGACAACGCGGTACGCCGGTTCCACCCAATATCGCACCCGGCGTTCCGTGTAGCACGGCCGATACTGCGTGCGACCCGAGTTGAAGTCGATGTCGATTCGCACGTCGGTCCGGTCGCGGTCATCACGACCGCCGCGGTCGTACCTTCGCTCGACGGTATGGCGGTAGTCTTTGCCGAAGCGGTCGCCATAGATTCCGTCAGCGGCCCGCGCGGTGCCGGAAAAGCCTGCCAAGCCCGCGGAGACTCCGATGGCGAGGACGGCTGCAGCGCGTAGGTTTCCGGTGATGTTGCTGAAGAAAGCGGTCATAGTGGTACTCCTGATCCCGTAGCCCGCCGCGGTTATCGTGGCGGCACCCATACGGACACGTCCGGCACGGCGCGGTTAGGCCGGGTGACGCAAGGCCCGCTGGCTAAAACGTTTGTCGCCAGTCGACCCGCACGGCTTTAATTGGCAATGCTGGGAAAGCGGATTTTGAAGGAGTTGGGTCCGATAACCAAAGCGGTTGGCGGCCCTGAAGATAGTCGCCGGAGCGCAGCTCGTCCTGCGCCGTCCGATTACTCCGAATACTCACACCACGTCTTCGGCGTCTCCCATACCGTCACGGAAGACAGCGTGACGCCGGAGTCGGAGAATTGCGCGCGAAGGAGCCGGTAGATGACGCGCGCGATGTTCTCGACGCTGGGGATCAGGTCGGCGAACTCCGGGACGTCGACGTTGAGGTTCTTGTGATCGAAGCGGTCGATCACCGTCGTTCCGACGACGCGCTCGAAATCGGGAAGGCCGGCCAGGATGCCGTCGACGCGTTCCGGGTCGCCGGAGAGTGTGACTTGCAATTCGTAGTTGTGCCCGTGCCCGTTCGGGTTGGAGCACTTGCCGAAAACCCGGCGGTTCTCGTCGTCGCTGAGGTCGCGGTTGAACAAGCGGTGCGAAGCGGAGAACTCGAATTTCTGGCTCAGGCGGACCATGGGCGATTCCTCGGTGCGGGCGGCGAGCGACAGGAACGGGCTCAGGGAAAGCCCGAGTGCTTCGAGCAACGTTCCCGGCCACGCGTTGCGCAACAACGGGACGAGGGCGCTCAACAGCGCTACGGGCGTTCGCCGGTGCCCGTCGCCCCGTAGGGCTGCCCGTGCGTGGGCTTCGATCGCCGGGATGCCCACACGCCGGACGGCGTCGTCGACGTCTTTAATATTGCGGAGGTACGAGCTGTCGGGACGCAACTCGCCGCCGAGCGTCACGGAAACGCCAAAATACTGGCCGAATCCGGTGAGGGACGGATGCCCGCCGTAGCTATTGGCCGGCTTGTGGCGGGACTGGTCGTCCGGGGCGGCGTTGACCGCCAGGCGAACCTCCCGTGTCAATCGAAACATGGCAGAATTATAGCCCCTCCCGGTCACCCGCCGCGCCGCCGGCGACGCGGCGGGCGCTTGCCGGCGGTGTAGCAGATTTTCGCCGCCGGCGCGCCTAGAATTTCACCCCGGCGAACACCGCCTAAGACGTGATTTAATCAACTAGTTATAGAAATGCCATCCGGCGCGGTCTTCGGTTGATCTCCGCCGAGTTTCATTCACCCGACTGATAGCAATCCCGGCCGATTTCGTGATAATGCACGTTGGCAGTTTTCTCGGCCGTTGCCCCGGGCGATTGGCGATAGACTGCCCGAAATGTGCCGGATGATTGAGGAGTTGTTGGATGGCTGAGCAGAACCCTTCTGAACCAATTTTGACAACCCCCCCGGCACCCGCGCCGGCTGATCCCGCGGCTTACGACGACGCGCAGATCCGGGTCCTCGACGACGTCGCCCACGTCCGCACCCGCCCCGGCATGTACATCGGCGGCTACAACGCCCGCGGCTTGCACCACCTCGTGTACGAGATCGTCGATAACTCGATCGACGAAGCTTTGGCCGGGTACTGCAAGTCGATTCACGTGAAGATCAATGCCGACAGCTCCTGCACCCTCACCGACGACGGCCGGGGAATTCCGGTCGGCATTCACCCGACGGAACGGATCCCAACCGTCGAGGTCGTCTTCTCCACGCTCGGCGCCGGCGGAAAGTTTTCGCACGACGAGACGACCGCCTACAAAACCTCCGGCGGACTCCACGGCGTCGGCGCGTCAGTCGTCAACTTCGTCAGCGAGTGGTTCGAGGTCGAGGTCTCCCGCGAAGGCGCCGTCCACCACATGGAGTTCGCACGCGGCGTCAAAAGCTCCGACCTCAAGGTGATCGGCAAGAGCAGCAAGCCCGGTACGAAGGTTACGTTCAAGCCCGACCCCACCCTCTTCACCGAAGCCAACGGCGGCGTGCAGTTCGTCCACGAGACGCTGCTCACCCGCCTGCGCGAGCTGGCATTCCTCAACGCCGGCGTCGAGATCGTCTTCGAGGACGAGCGCGTCGGAAAACGGGACGCGTTCAAGTTTGAGAAGGGCCTGACGCAGTACGTCGAGTTCCTCAACGAGGGCAAGACGCTCACGTCGTCCGTCGTAAGCTTCACGAAGGAAGACCTCGAGCTGCACCTCCAGATCGAAGTAGCGCTTCAATACAGCGACGGATACAACGAGACGATTCTCACGTTCGCCAACAACATCAACAACCACGACGGCGGCACGCACCTGTCCGGCTTCAAAACCGGCCTCACGAACACCATCCTGAAATACGCCGAGCGCATCGGCCTGCTCAAGGACGTCCGCCCGAGCGGGGACGACCTGCGGGAGGGGCTCATCGCCGTGGTTTCGGTGAAAATCCCCGAGCCCAGCTTCGAGAGCCAGACGAAGGACAAGCTGCTGAACGTCGAAGTCGAAGGCTTCGTGCAGTCCGCGATGAATGAGCGGTTCGGGGCGTTCTTGGAAGAGCACCCGAAAGAAGCCAAGGTAATCTTTGAGAAGGGGATCATGGCCGCCGAGGCCCGCGAGGCGGCCCGGAAGGCGCGCGAGTTGACGCGCCGCAAGAACAGCCTGGAGGGCACGAGCCTTCCCGGAAAGCTGGCCGACTGCCGCAGCAAGAGCAACGAGGACACGGAAATCTT
>JBKJRK010000157.1:0-5772 GCA_046593135.1 Tepidisphaeraceae bacterium
GCAGACCGAAAAGCGCTTTTCGGTCTGCGAAACCGCAAGCGGCGGTCGAAGGCGCCGCTACGCCCGTGAACTTGCTCCGGAGGCGACGCGGGCGTCGCAGCGACGGCATTCTGGGAAACGCTGCAACCGTCGGGCGAAGCGTGGGGGCAAACCAAACTTAAATCAAATCATCACGTCCCCGTCACCGCCGCCATGGCGACCACGCCTTTAACCTTGCGGCTGAGCGTCGACATGAGGGTCATTGCGCCGGTCGCCAAGTTGACCGAGTACAGCCCCGTCGCGCCGCGCCCGCCCGGGGCCAGGACGGCCAAGCCGGTGTTGGTGCCGGCCGACGTGACGATGTCGAAGCCGACGTCGTCGGGGACGTTGATCCCCGTCCCGCCGACGGTGAAGAGTTGGCCCGTGTTCGGCGAAGTCGGCGTACCGTCCGGCGAACCCTGGGTCGCGAGCACGTTCTTGTCTTCGTCGAGAACGTAAAGCGTGGTCGGCGTGCCGCCGGCGACGTTATTCGCATATGCGGCGGCGACGACGTCGGGGCTGTCTCCCGCGCTCGAGTCCCCGGGTACAAACGCCAGGCCGGTGTCGGGCTGCACGCCGTCAACCCCGGCGTTGAAATCGACCACGGCGCCGTCGGTGGGGTTCAGGCGGAAATTGTTGCCCGCTTTGCTGACGACGCGAACGCGATCGACGGCGGGATTGAAGTCGAAGCCGTACGACTCGCGGCGGTCGGGTGCGAACAGCGTGGTCGGCGAACCGACCGCCGCGGCGACGCCGGTGCCGGGGGTCAGCGCGTACAGCCGAAGCTGATCCGTGAAGGCGAACAGTTCCCCGGTGGCCGGGCGAAAGTCGATGCCGGTAACAAACTCGCGCCGGGCCAGGCCGGTGATGCGCGTCCGCGACAAAACGAGGTTCGGCGCCGCCGTCGTCAGGCCGAGCAGCTCGTTTCGCTTCGTGACCACGAAGAACGCCGTTCCGCTCGGAGCCGCGGCGATGTCGAGCGTTTGCCGACGCCCGCGCCCGATGTTGCCGACGGCGGTCGCGGCGCCGGTGCCGAGGTCGATCGTGTACAACTGCGACGCCCGCCGGGGATTGGTGCTGAGGGCGGCCAGTGCATTATTAGCCGCGCCGCTGGTCACGACGTCGAACCCTCCGATCGCGCCGACATCCACATTGAGCGTACCGACCGTAAACAAATTCCCCGTGTTGGGACTGACGGGCGACCCGTCGGGCGAGCCTTGCCGCACGAGCGTATTCTGATCGGAATCAATTCCAAAGAGCGTCGTCGGGGTCGCACCGTTGTTGTCGTTATTCGTGTACGCAACCGCGATCACCGACGGCGCCTGCGTGATGTGGACATCGCCCGCGCCGTACGCCAAGTTGCCGTCCGCCTGAAGGCCGGGGGTGTTGGCGTCAGAATCGACGACTGCGCCGTCGTTGGGATTGATCCGCAGATTTTGTCCGCTGCCGCTCACAACGCGAACGCGGTCTGCGGCGGGGTTGAAGTCAAAGCCGAACTCCGTTCCCGAAAGCGGGACGCCCAAAGTGCTGGTGCCCACGGCGGTCGCGTCGCCGGAGACGGGGTCGATCGTGTACAGCCGGTTGGAGCTTCCGAGCCCGTACAACTGGTTGTTCGCCGGGCGGAAGTCGATGCCCAAGAGACTCTCCGAGCGCTGCAGCCCCTTCACCTTCACAGTGGCCAAAACCGTAGCCGGCGTCGCGCTGTCGAAGGCGATGAGCGTGTTCTTCGCCTGGAGGCCGATTACAACGCTCATCAACTGGCGGCTTTCGAGCGATTCGACCGTCGCCGCCTTTTCGCGGGTTGTCCGCCCGGACGTCTTGCCACTGTTCATTGCGGATCTCCTGTCCTTGAATTCGTCGCCTCCGCCTGCGCCAGGCGGCCTGATGACAAGAGATGGTAAGACCGCGACACGCGCACGCCAAGCCCGCGGGAACAACAAAGCACGCGGGCGAGAGTGTTGACTCTCGCCCGCGCGTCTGAAATGTTTTGAAGAAGGCAACCTACGGCTCAGGCTAAAAGCTTCCCGCGGAGCTTCTTGACCAGGCCCACACCCGCCAGGCAGATGAGTCCGGGCACGAAGGCGGCGGGAAGCGGGATCAATGCGCCGCCCGGGATCAATGCGCCGACGACATTGGCCTCGGCGATGTCGCGGATGATAAAGTTCGGGTCTTCGGTCGACACGAGCGAGTCCGGCGCGACGCCCCGCTTTCCGTCGTCGGCGTAGAGCCGGTACTTGGCAAGGGCCGATTCATTCTCGGCGATATACTTAAAGAGCATCGTGTGCGTGTTGTCGCCTTCGATTTCGCCGTCTGTGTCGACGACGGTGTACCCGTCCTCGCCCATCAGGGAGACGCCGGAAGATTCGGTGAGCGTGTAAAACACCTGGAGGTAGCCTGTTTCTTCAAACTCGGCGCCGAAACCTTCGATGTACGCGCCGAGGCTGACGAGGTCTTCGGTCGTGCCGTCGAAGCTGACCCCGACGTACGTTTCGGTGACGAGAAAGTTCTCTTCGGCGAAGACGTTTACAAGGCTGACGATGCCGGGGTCGTATTCGGTGCTGGTCGAGCCCCGCAGCGTAGAGACCGGGTCGGCGGTAAGTTGCTGCGTCCTCGTACTCGTGTTGCTGGAAAGCGTGCCGCCGTATCTCGACCCGATCTTTCTGGCAAAGCTGGCTTCAGAAGCGGCAGGAAATGTGCCCACGAGCACGAACGCGGACAAGACACACAATGTACGGCTGACGATCATACTACCTGCCTCTCAAGAAATTGAACAACCGGCGATGCATCCATCATGTCACGAAAATGGCGCGGGGCGAGAAAATCGAGGGCGCGGCGGCACAACACCACTACCGCGACAAAATTGATGTAACACAAGAATTCAAAGCTAGTTAACGAATCCAAATCCGGCTTAAGCGACACACTTTCGGACGTTGCCGCGGTTGGTAGCATGGGGGCCTGCTGACGGGTACGCACGCGTCGGGAGCGGATTTTTGTCCGGAGTGCAACCTGGTCGTTTGCATCACGGGCGTAAGGCGATAGTCTGGCCGTGATGCACGACCTTCACATCCCGGCCTTCATTTTTGCAGTGATTTTTACCGCCGGCGGGTTGGCCGTCGCCACGGACGGGCCGGCAAAATCGCCCGCCGCAGTTCGCACTGACGACGGCGAGATGTACCACGTCGTTTCCCTGAAGTTCAAACCGGGCTCGACGCCTGAGCAGATCGGGCTCGTCGAACAGGCGTTCGGCGCTCTAAAGGAGAAGATCCCGGGGATCGTCTCCCTCAAGTGGGGCACCAACGTCAGCCCGGAAAAGCACGACAAGGGGTTCACACACTGCTTCGTCCTAACCTTCGCGACCGAGAAAGACCGCGACGCCTACCTCGTGCATGACGACCACAAGGCGTTCGGCAAAGTTCTCGGGCCGGTCCTGGATGACGTGCTGGTGATCGATTTCTGGGCTAAACGCTAAACCCCGCAGCCATAACGTCGCGCGGTCGCGCTTTAGTCGACGAGGTCAGGTACAAGGTCGCGCCGGCCGGCGACGTAATCGGCCACGACGGCGTTGGAGTATCGAAGTTTGTCTTGCGGCTCAATATGATCGAGCCGGTGCAATAGCATCATGCACACGCTGAGCACGTCACCGGTCCCGGTCGTGTTGACGACCCGCTCGGCGGGGACGCCCGGCTCCACGACCAACCGACCGCGACGATAGAAACCGGCCCCGTCTTCGCCCATGTGAACGACTACCGCGCCGACGCCCCACTCTTCGAGCCGGCGCAGCGCGGCCTCCAAATCCTCCGCGCCGGTAAACGTGCAGAACTCCCGCACGTTGCCATGTGCGAGGTCGACGAGCGGCAACACGTCGCGCAGCGCGCGTTTTCGCCGATCAACAGCCGCCGCCGCAGTGCCCCACTGCGGGTCCCAATTGATGTCCAGAGAGGTCGCCAACCCCGCCGCGCGGGCGGCTTCGAATAGTTTCCGATTCCCGCCGTCGAACAGCATCGGCTCGGAAAACCAGGGGTCGGCGCGGAGAAGGTGGTCGTAGCCGTGCAAGGCGGACAGGTCGATTTCGTGAACCGCGAGGGTCGCGGTGGGCAGACAGCTTACGAAATGGCGGCAACCGTTTGTCCAGACAAGGTTGACGGACGTGCCGGTCGGCGCATGCCGGTCCCGCACGAGGCTGGCGTCAACGTTGCGAGCGGCCAGCGTTCGGGCGAGCCGGTCGCCGAGCGCGTCGCCGCCGACTTTCCCGATGAACGACACCCGCGCCCCCAACGCCGCCGCCGCCAGCGCGCTGTTTGCCCCACCGCCGCCGATCGTTTCACGGACGGCGCCGGTGGACGTCTCCCCGTCGTCGAAGAGGTGCGGGCCGGGGTTGATCGCGGCGATTTTGACGTCGCGGTTGACGTTCCCTACGACGCAAAGGCGTGTGCCGGCGAGTGTGGAACCGTCAATCAACGCGACCTCTCCGTCCCGGACGTCACTTGTTCCGTTTGCCGCTCGGCGTCCTGCCGGCGTTCGGACGTGAGCTTACGGCGGCGCCAGATGAAGTAGGCGGCCAGAAGGCACGCGACGACGATCGCGCCCGTGAGCACGTAGTGTTCGTAATGCTGAATGCGCTTGCGGACGTCGGCGATGCTCCCGAGGTGTTTCCCGGCGAGGTAGCCGAGGTAGACGAACAGTCCCCCGCTAACGATGGCGGCCAGTCCGTCGGCGATGATGAATTTCAGAAAATTGAAGCGTATCGCCCCGGCCGCGACGACCATCGCCCCGCGCACGCCCGCGAACATGCGGCAGACCGCCACGACCCAAATGCCGTGACGTTCGAACTTCTGTTCGGCCCAGAGAATCCGCGTTTGCGTGACGTGCCGCCCGATCAGCGGCAGGCGGGTGACGCCCATGCCGTAACGCCGGGCGAGCCAGTACAACACGCAGTCGCCGCCGATGATCCCCACCCACGCCAGCACGCTGACGACGACGAGGTTCATCTTCCCCTGCCCGACAAAATACCCGCCCACCAGCAGCGGAATGTCTTCCGGCAGCGGCAGCCCCAGGCCGCAGGCAAACAACAGGGCGAAAATGACCAGCGACCCGCCCCAGGTCACCCAGGCTTCGACGCGCTCGGGACTGAGGAGGGCGAGGAAGTGCATGTGCGGGAAATTCCGAATGACGAAACCAGAATGACAAATCACTGACGAACTACAAATAGGAACCTTAGAAGAACCTGGCAAGGGTTTCCAACCGTGTTCTTCATGGAAGACACGGGTTGGGAAACCCGTGCCACGAAGCAAATCAAAGGTCTCAATGACGAATCGCTGCCCGTTCCGCCCGGACTTGTTCCCCTCCCCATTTCGTCATTCGGGTTTCGGGTTTCGCCATTTCAGATGTAGTACATCTGCTGCTGCAGGTTCCCGACCCGATTCACGTGTTCCATGAGCTGCTCGAGAGAGAGGTTGTCGAGCACCTGGTCGGTGGCCTCGGTCAGCTTCTCGTTGAGCAAATGAACGGCGACTTCCCCGGGGGAACGTTCCTCGGCGGGGCCTTGGTCGGCGCTCACTGTGAGTCGGCCTTCGAGCCGACGGATAACCTCTCCGACGCGGATGTCGCGCGGGTCGCGCGCCAGCCTGTACCCCCCGCCGCTACCGACCTTGCTTTCCAGAAAACCGCCCCGGCGGAGCGCCAGCAGGATCGCTTCGAGAAACTTGTTCGGGAGGTTTTCCTGCTGCGACAAGTCGCGCGACTGCACGAACCCGC
>JBKJRK010000216.1:0-3066 GCA_046593135.1 Tepidisphaeraceae bacterium
CAGGCGGTGCCGTTCGATGGCCAGCACCTGAGCCGCCCGGCTCTGGTTACCGCCGGACGCCTCCAGCGCGGCCACGATCGTGCGGCGCTCGGCCGCTTCGAGCGTCATCGGCGCCGGGCGCCCAGGCGATGGAATATCCGCTTCTTCTCGGCCCAGCACTTCGCCCGGCAGATCCTCCCGGCGCAGCGGCCCGCCACGCGGGGAGAACACTACGGCGTGTTCGACTGCGTTCATCAGTTCGCGCACGTTGCCGGGCCAGCCGTGCGAAACCAACGCCTCCATCGCTCCGTCGGCGATGGCCCGCAAGGGCTCCTGGTACAGGCGGGCGAAGTCTTGCAGCGCGCGCCGTACGAGCAGCGGTATGTCCCCGAGACGCTCGCGCAATGGCGGCAGGCGCAGGCGGGCGACGTTGAGGCGGTAGTAAAGGTCTTCCCGAAATGTGCCGGCCTTGACCATGGCCCCGAGGTCGCGGTGGGTGGCGGCGATCACGCGGACGTCGGCGGCCACGCCCGCCGTCGCGCCCAAGGGCGTGACGGTGCCTTCCTGGATGCAGCGGAGCAGTTTCGCCTGGCTTTGGAGGGGCAGTTCCCCGATCTCGTCGAGGAACAGCGTGCCCCCGTCGGCTGCACGGTAGAAGCCGAGCGTTGGGCGGTCGGCGCCAGTGAACGCGCCGCGAATATGGCCGAAGAGCTGCGACTCGAACAGCGTGTCGCGGAGGGTCGTGCAATCGACCGGCACGAAGGGTCCGTTCCGCCGCGTGCTACGCATGTGAATCAAGCGCGCGGCCAGTTCTTTACCGGTCCCGGATTCTCCGTGAAGCAGCACCGTGCAGCGCCGGGGCCCAAGGGCGATGATCTGTCTGCACATCCGGCGGATGGCGGCGCTGTTGCCGATGAGGCGCGGCCTTACGGCGGCGCCACCTGCGTGAGGTGTGCGGCCCATAGGATCCTCCGTCCCTGCTGCACAACACGTCCCCTGGCCAAACGTGCGGGCGTACGGCACGACCGGTCCCCCGCCGGGCGCTCCGCCCGATGACGCGGCGCAGCCCAAGGCGGCGGTGCTAAATTGTCAAACGACTGCGCCGAAGCCCGCGGCGCCAAGGAAATGATAGCGAAAGTACGACGCGACGAAAGCGGGAATGCAGGACGTTGTCGGAAAGTTAGCGTTGATGCGCACGGCACGGATTCGGTTGCATGGAACTCAGGCAACTTATACGCATCAGCCTTGAATCGCGCGCTCGATCCACGGGCAGCGGGTTGTGGATTGGATTTGGATGGGCGTGAGACTTTTCCAGGCCTCATCGACTCGGGCGAGCATCGCCGGATAGTCCTCAAAAATCTGATTCGATAATTGATGGCTTCGCAGGTACTGCCACAGGTTCTCGGCGCTGTTGAGTTCCGGGCTGTACGCCGGCAGGAACATCGGCGTGACGTTCCGCGGCCAGTTCAGTTCTTTGGCGTGATGCCAGCCGGCATTGTCCGGAACCAGAATCGCTTGCTCATCGGGCGTGATGTGACCCGACAGGCGGCCGATGAACAGTTGCATCAACTCCGGAAGGCTCATAGCCGCCGCCAGTAACGTCATACCATTTCCCGCCGGCTTCGATTTCCGTCACGGTCATCTGGTTGCGCGTGAGCGTGCCGGTTTTGTCGGTGCAAATAACCGTGACCGCGCCCAATGTCTCGACGCTAGGGAGCCGGCGGATGAGTGCATTGCGCCGCGCCATCCGCTGAAGTCCCAGCGCGAGCGCCACGGTCACGACCGCAGACAGCCCCTCAGGAACGGCGGCCACGGCGAGGCTCACGGAAAGCAGGAAAGCGTCGGCGATCTTGTCGCCGCGCCAGACTTGCAGCAGAAACATCACCGCAACGATCCCGAGCACGACATAAACCAGCGTCCTCCCCAACTCGGCCAGCCTTCGCTGAAGCGGCGTGATCTCGACCTGACTCTGTTGGAGCATGCCGGCGATCCGCCCGATCTCGGTGGTCATTCCCGTGGCGACAACGACGGCGCTGGCGGTGCCGGCGGCAACCGTGGTGCCCATGTAGGCCATGTTTACGCGATCGCCTAGCGGCGCTTTCTCGTCGAGCGTGAGGCGGTGATCTTTGCCCGCCGGGATTGACTCGCCGGTGAGAGCGGCCTCCTCGGCACGGAATCCAGCGGTGCCGATGAGCCGCAGGTCAGCGGGCACGCGGTCGCCGGGCTCAAGGTCAACCCGATCTCCCGGCACCAAATGAGCGGCAGGAAGATTCTGTGACCGGCCGTCGCGGACAGCCTTTGCATGCGGAGATGAAAGCTTCCGCAGCGCCGCTAGCGCATGCTCTGCCCGACCCTCCTGCACGAAGCCGAGCACGCCATTGAGCACCACAATGGCAAGAATCGCCGTAGCATCCAGCCATTCGCCCAGGACGCCCGAGATCAGCGCCGCGGTTATAAGAATCCAGATGAGCAGATCAGTGAAATGTCGCGCCAGCTGTCGCCACCATATTTCGGGCGGCCTGTGCATCAGCTCGTTGTGTCCGTGAGAAGCTAGCCGCTCTTTCGCCGAGACGCTGCTTAGCCCGGCACTGGCGTGCGTGTCGAGGGCGCGGATGACTTCTTCGGCCACCATGGCGTGAGGCGCTTGCAGGAGTGAAACATTTTCATTCAGCATGCGTTCCCTGACGCCGAGCCTTCGATGGGTCGTCTCAGTGGATGACTTGCAGCATAATCGTATAGCCCCTGCGCTCGCCGGACAGAGGGTGGTCATTATGCGGTTGGCTCCTAAGCGGGACGCGAGAGTCCTGCGCCGCGGCCGAAGTCCCTTGAGTAGATGCTAAAGATGACAGTTCCTGAGGTTCAAGCAACAGAATGCGCTCTGGAAGGTTATCCTTACCCATCGGCTGGGCGATTGATTCATTTAGCTACGACCGTCTCATACGCCTCAGGCTTGATTCGCGCGCACGATCCACGGGCAGTGACAGAGTGTCTTGATCCGTTCCGGCGTCAACTCCTGCCACGCCGCGTCGGTCTTGCGGAGCAGGTCGCCGACGTCCGCGAACACCTGGTTCGACAGGTACTGGCTCC
>JBKJRK010000509.1:0-2880 GCA_046593135.1 Tepidisphaeraceae bacterium
AAGTGTTCGAGATACGAATCGCGTTGTGTTGGGCTCCCGTTGTTTGCGTCCTCGTAGCTGTTTGGTAGAACCTATTGTTCGAAATTGTTGTTCCGACCGTCCCGCTGTTTAAATCAATCCCGGCCGAAGCGACCGTTGCACTGAAGTAATCGAAGATATTGTTGCCCGAGATGGTGATTCCGCTGTTGGCTGTTCCCGGGTCGGTATTAGAGGAGCCGCTGAAATAAATGCCCTTCGTCGGGAGATTCGCGCCGGCCGGCCCAATATTGCAGTTCGAGATAGTGTTGTTGTCGTTGCCTGTCGTGACGGCGGCCGAACCAAAGAAAATATTGCCGCCATTGGTTGCGACTGCCATCGTCGCGGAACCAAGCACCGAGGCATTTGTAATAGTGTTACTCGTCGCGTCGGCTTGAAAACGGATCGTCGAAGTTCCGGAAGTAGCCGACACGGTCGTGTTCGAAATGGTCAACGAATTACCGCCCGTATTGAGACCGTTGATTGTCACATTGTCGGCACCGTTGAAATCAATAAGCGGACTGCCGGCCACGATCGCTCCGGAAATCGTGCGCGCGCCGCTCGGCGTGATCGTCATCGTGGCCCACGGGGTGGCGGAAGGTGTCAAGACCGCCGGGGCCGTCTCCGTGGTGTCGCCGACAATGGAGATGGTGATGTTGTTGAAACCCTGGGCCGAGTTCGCGTTGATCGCGTCGAAGGCTTGCTTCAAGGTGGCATAAGACCCGTCCGCCTCACTCGAGCCGGAGACGATGACGTTGGCGTTGAATTGGCCAAAGGTGAAATTATCCACCACCAGACTGCCGCTGTTGCCGACGCCGACGCCCTTAATCGAGAGGGAGGTAATCGGAACTGTGGAGGTGATACCGACGAAAGTCAGGACCGGTGTGGAAGGTGAACAGGGCAGGGTCTGGATGATGACCTGGCCGTTCGAGAGAGTGAGGGTGAGGGTGAACTGCGTGATGGCGTTGACCGTCTGCAGGCCGAAGTCGCCCGCGATGGCGGTCGTGTTCGCGGGCAACAGGGTCACGTTGGTCAACGACGTGCCCGTGTAGTTGTTGTCGTTCAGGTACTGCCCCTGCGGGAAGTTGAAGCCGTTACCCGGGCTGTGGGCCGGGTCGATCACGTACATCTGGTTGGCCGTGGAGCGGAAGTTAAGCCCGCCGGTCGTCAGGCCCGCCGGCTCCGGATAAAGCGTCGCCGTGCCGCTCGTGACCAGACCGGTAAAAGGAATAATGGTGCGGCTGTTGGTGTTCGCGTCGAAAGAGGCCCGATCGGTAAAGATAAAGGCGACGGCGCGCGCATTCGGACTCGAGCCGAAGAAGGTGACGGCGGCAAAGAAGAACGCGAGAGAAGCGGTCACGCGAGCGCGGAATTTCATTTTCATAGGGAATTACCTCCTGGAGTGCCGACTGCGTCAGGCTTTGGCCACGATAAGAAAAGCTTCTCCCATGGGCTCAAGCTTCGAGCGCGAGATGCTTTGTCGTGACGAGAGGAATGGCGTAATCGCTCCGCCAAAAATACCAGTCGGCCGAAGAGGTGGATACTCCCCAAAAGTCGGTATTTTCGCCCGGAGCGTCTACAGGAAAACTCGTAGACTACCCTTCTGAACCCTACGCAGCAGTAAGCGCTAGGAGCCTGCTTCGTCGCCGCCCGCTACCTGCGAGGCCTATTCCGTCTCTGCGTCCGCCCCGGCGTGGGGGAGTTCACTTCTGATCCGCTGGAGAGCAGATCGGTCGTAAACTCGCCGGTTGGGGAGGGAAATTGCTACGGCTTGTTGCTAAACGCCACTTCGTTCGCGGCGGGGGGCAGGTTGCTGCCGGACTGCGCTTTTACCTGACCGATATCCGAGGAATTGATGTTGCCGTTAGCGATGACGTCGGCTCGGAAGTTCATGCCGTCGACGGGTAGGCTGGCTTGTGATTTCACGAGCCCAACGTCCGTCCCGGAGACGTTGCCGCTGCCATTCACGTCGCCGATGAGGATACCCAGAGTCACTGGCACGTTGCCGAGGTTCACTCCATCATCCACACAGCTGAGGCTGAGCGTGAGATATTGGGCATTCGCCACCCCAGTGAGATCGACCGTGATCGTGTTGGTGCCATTCCCGCTGGCACTGCTGACGGAGCCCGTGCCGGAGGTGATGGTGATACCGCCCACGTTAACCGCCGTGGCAAATGTCACCACGATCCGGTAATCGCCCGTGGCCCCACCGCTGCGCGGCTCGATCCCTGGGAGTCCGAAGAAGGGCAGGTTCACATCGAAGTCGCCGGCAGCGCCGTGCGTCTTGCGAGAGACCGCGCTCACTGGGGTCGGCCCGATGAAGTTGGTCTCGTCCGCACCGATGTCCGGCGGGTTGCCGCGCGGGTCGTTATCGAAGTCGTTCGTGACACCCATGACCGCGATGCCGCGATCAATGGCTGGCGATCCGCATCCCAGGTGCAGGTCCACCGTGGCCGCCGTTCCATTCGGCGCAACGAGGAATGGATCGGCGGAGATGCTATTCGCGTCCTGGCCGGTAGCCATCTGCCAATCGCTGAGGGTGGGTTGAATTATACCGTTAAAGACGCCGACGACACCGCCAGATCCGCTGGCAAAGAGATCGTTGTAATTGCTGGTTAGGCCAGTCGGGTTCGGGGTGGTGCCGCCGACGGCGATGGCGACGTGGGCGATGGTGCCGGTGCCGTTGCTGCGCGCGTTCCAGAAGATGTTATCCAGGTAGCTGCGGTTGCTATTCACGGCGCTGCTATTGAAGCAGAACGTATTCGAGGCGGAGGCGACCCCGGTGCCGCCGATGTAGACCGTGTTATTGTAGTAATTGACCGCTGTGGTACCGGAGCCACCCGTAGCTCCCTGGCTATCGCGAAT
>JBKJRK010000575.1:0-2866 GCA_046593135.1 Tepidisphaeraceae bacterium
CGACCCCGAACTCGCGCACTCCGCTATCGGACGCGACGGCGACAAGCGGGTGACGCAAAATGTTGACCACGTCGTCCTCGGCCATGCCGTGAAAGACGCCCTGTGCCCCGCCGCCCAGAACGATTTCGACCACGGCGCGGTACTGGTCCTCCATCGTGACCTCTGGCAGAACTGCGGCGTCGGGCGCGCCGGCCGGGCCTAGCAGTTCGGCGCCTTTCCCGCCGTGCTGCTGTTTGAATTTTATGAGTTGGGCGACTTCCTTCAGGTTCTTCCCGACGAACGCCGGGCTTGCCTCGTAACCGGCGACCACCGCGTACGCCATGCTCGTGAAGCCGCGTTTGGTTTCGAAGTTTTCTTTCATGTCCGCGAGCACCCGTTTTACCTGCTCGGGATCGGCCAGGCGTTTCTTGCCTTCTTCGCTTCCGTTTTCCATCACCCAGTCGGGCAGCAGCGTGCCGATGCCCGTGCTCGACGCGGTATACGGGTATTGATCCACCCAGACCTCCTGCCCCGCCGCCCGGGCGTCCGTCACTTTCTTCAGCGTCGCGTCGCTTCCCCCGATCCGGCGGCTCGCATCCGCCGACAGCTTGAAGTGTGAAATCTCGACGCGGCAATCCGCTTCGCGCCCGACACGCAGCGCTTCGTCGATCGCGTCGATAATCTGCACGCCTTCAGACCGCATGTGCGAGGCGTATATCCCGCCGTGCTTCGCCGCGACCTTCTGCAACTCAATGATCTCTTCCGCCTTGCTCCATTTGCCCGGCGCGTAGATCAATCCCGTCGACATGCCGACCGCACCGTCGCGCATCGCGCGATCGATGATTCCCTTCGCCTTTTCCATTTGCCCGGCCGACAACCCGGCGGCGTTGTTGCCCTTAACGGCGGTCAGGACCGAATTGTGCCCAATGAACGTCGCAACGTTAAGCCCGACGCCATTGTCATTCAGCCGCTTGAAGTACTCGCCCACGTCCGGCACGCTGGTGCCGCAATTGCCCGTGACGATCGTCGTCACGCCGTCGCGCACGAAGTTTTCAGCCTGCTTGAGTTTGTACAGGTCTTCATCGGCGTGGGTATGCACGTCGATAAATCCGGGCGCGACGACCAGATTCCGCGCGTCGATTTCCTTGTCCGTGGCATACTTGCCGTCCTTCAGCCTCCCGACAAACGCGACCCGCCCGTCGCGCACCCCCACGTCGCCGTAAAACCAGGCGTTCCCCGTCCCGTCCACGATCCGCCCGTTGCGAACGACGAGCGAATACTTCCCCCCTTCGGCCGTCCTCTCCGACAAGCCCATGTACGCCACAACCAGACAAAGCCGGACCAGCGTAAACTTGAGCAGCGGGATGGAGCGGACGTAGTTCATCTCGCCGCAAACATACCACTTTGCGAGAATCCAAGGGAATTTCGTAGAATATAACCTGTGCGATTCAAATGCTTTAGATGCGTTTTTGTAGGGGGAAATGCAGCTTGCAGGAGTCGAACCTGCAACCTTCGGTTCCGTAGACCGACGCTCTATCCAATTGAGCTAAAGCTGCGGATGCGTCAGTACGTTATTCCGTTCGCCACGGGTGTCAAGGCCTCGGAGCTCGACGCATGAATCTGCCTCTAGATTCTAGATTTACGGGCGGGCGAAAAGGCTCGGAGTCGAATTTTCTTAAAAATCATGCCCGTTCCACCGTTGTCGAGTTTGCTGTAAGGTGGAATACGGTCCGTTCTATCGGAGAAGGACATCAAGTGAAGGTTGACAAGGAGATCGTTATGAATCGCTATTCTTTCCTGGCTGCGGCATGTGCGGTGAGCGTGTTCGGCTTCGCGGGCTGTGATGACGCAAAGACCACCACCCCGAATACGACGACGCCGCCGAGCGTCCAGACGACCGAGATGGAGCGGAAGGCCGAGAACGCGTCTGACGCCGCCAAGGCGAACGCCGAAGCCGCCAAGGACAATGCCAAGGAAGCCGCCGAAGCAACCAAAGACGCGGCGGACAGTGCTGCCAAGGATGCGAAGGCGAACGCCGAAGCAACGAAGGACGCGGTTAAGGACGCGGCCGATGCGAACAAGAAGGAAGCCGACAAAGCTGCCGAGGCGCTCAAGGACGCTGCAAAGTAGTATTGTTCAATTAGCGAAATAAGATTCCTTGCGACACCGTAAGTACGGTGGCAAGGGAATCGATTCATTTTGCTTCATTGCAACCAAGCCGGGTGCGGATCGGCGATCCGCGCCCGGCTTCTCTTTTTGCGCCCTGCGCTTTTTGGTGTAGCCGGCGAGCTTGCTCGCCGTGAAGGGGGTGCCCAGCGAGCTAGCTCGCCGGCTACACGAAAGTTTCCCTGTTCTGGCCTTACTTAGTATTTTGCAAAACGAAGTGGGTTCTCCCTTTCGTCGCAAAATTGTTATTTTTGCGAAGAGTCTGCCCGCGCGGTGCGGCCTTTGCGTCGTAAGTCACAGACCGGCATTGGCCTGGGTCAAATGAGAGGCACACGCCTCCAAGTCTTTACGAAAGAGAGGCATTTTATGAACCGCTTCACGTTTTTGACCACTGGAATGCTCGCCATGACCGGGGTGACATTCGTCGGCTGCGACAAAAATGAATCGGCTAGCAGTACGGGGCAAACAGCCGGCGACAAAGTAGATCGCGCAGTTGACAAAACGGGCGACGCGATCAATCGCGGGGTCGAAAATGCCGCGGACGCGACGAAAAACGTCGGCGACAAATTGTCCAACGCGGCTCAGGAAGCGAGCGGAAAATTGCGCGGGACGGACGGCACGGCCGCCGCACCGGATGCAGAAGGGATTCGGGATGTGGTCGCTCAGGTGACCGAAGCAGCCCTTACGGAAAAGGGCCTCGACGACCTCACTGAACGACTGG
>JBKJRK010000620.1:0-3649 GCA_046593135.1 Tepidisphaeraceae bacterium
GAAAGCGCCGGCCAAGGCGCCAACGACGGCGAGCGCTTTCTTGCCCATCGGCAAGCTCGCGAGCGTCGGGCCGCAACTAGGGTTTCTGGATTACGCCTGGCGGCTCATTCCCGCCAACCCGATCCTGCTCCGCGTCGTCGAGTCGGGTGGGAAACGCCGGCGAGACTTGTTTATTCGCTGCGGCTACCTGGGACTGCTGGTCTTCGTCGTCGTCTTCTCCCTCATGAGCAGCGGCAACAGCCTCGGCGGGACCGACCTTTCGGCGCTTGCAAAGGAAAGCGCGGCGATCTTTCAGCGGATGAGCTACCTTCAACTGGGGCTGGTCGCGCTGCTCGCGCCGATATTCACCGCCGGCGCAATCACGCAGGAAAAAGACAGTCAAACCTATGACATCCTGCTCTCGACGCCGCTCACCAACGGCCAGATCGTGCTCGGGTCGCTGCTGAGCCGCCTGTTCTTTGTCGTGGCGCTCCTGATCAGCGGCATCCCGGTTTTTTCGATCACTCAGATCTTCGGCGGCGTCGCGATCAGCAGCATCGTCAAAAGCTTCGGCATCGCCGCCGCGACGGCGTTCGTCACGGGCGCGCTGGCGATGGCGATCGCAGTGTTTAAGGTCGGGACGCGCCGTACGATCTTCAGCTTCTACCTGTTCGTCGTGATCTACCTCGTCGGCGGGTATCTGCTCGACTCGTTGCCCTTCTTTCACTACACGCTCGCCGACGGGTCCCTCAGCACGACGAGTTGGCTCACCGGCATCCACCCGTTCCTCGCCCTCGAAGTAATCTTCAACAAACAAACCTACGCCCCCCCAGACCTGCTCGCCCTTCCCGAAAGCCTTCGCGACTGGCCGGTCGGAACGTACCTCAGCAAGCCGGCCCAGTTTTATACGAGCTTCATGTTTCTGCTGAGTTTCCTGCTCGTGACGCCGTCGATCTTTCTGCTGCGTCGGCTGGCGCAGTCGTGGACGAGCTTCAAGAGTGCGATTTTGCAGAAGCTCCACCTCAGCACGGGCGACCGCAACCGCAAGCCGCGCTACGTGTGGGCCAACCCGATCGCTTGGCGAGAGGCGCGCACGAAAGCGTCCGCCGCACGGGCAACGGTGCTGCGTTTCGGGTTTATGACGGCTGGGGTGCTCGGGGCACTCGTGCTGGTCTGGATGTTTTCGACGCTCATCGAGCCGCAGAAGTTTGTCGACGACACGTCCTACGACCCTGCCGCCGGCAATCTGACGATCTATTCCAGCTCCGCCGACCCCCGGACGCTGCGCTTCCCGCGCGACGCCACGCTCACCTACAACGGCCAACCCGCCACCTTCGACCAGCTCCGCGGCCGTTTCGCGGCGGTCGCCACGGAGAAGCAGTTGAGCAAAGCCGACGGCTCGCCCGGCGCCAAAGTGTGGGCCAGCCTCGTCGCGACCGAAATCCCCCGCCGGGTGAGCGCCAACGAAGTTCGGCAGTTCCTGCTCGGCATGGTGATCGTCGAATTCGCCGTCATCCTACTGATAGTCACTAACGCCGCCGCCTCGACCGTCACGCGCGAAAAGGAGGACGGCACCCTCGACATTCTTCTCACCAGCCCCATCACCAGCCGGTACTACATCTGGGGAAAGCTGCGCGGACTCGTGAGCTTCGTCCTCCCGCTCATCATGGTGCCCGTCGTCAGCGTGGCGTTCTTCGTCGTCTATGACGTCTGGCGGCGGACGGGCTTCTGGGACGACCCGGCGTTCCAGTGGATCGTCCTGCCCGAATCCATCTTCATGATGCCCGCGATGCTCGTCATCGTCACCGCGTTCGCGGCCATCGTCGGCATGCAGCTATCCCTCCGCTGCCGCACCACCGTCATGGCGGTGATGAGCAGCGTCGGCGTCGTCGTCGGATTGTGCGCCGCGCTCGGGTGGTGCGGGTACCAGGTGCTCGGCGGATCGGGCAACGAAATCGGCCTCGTCCTCGGCAGCTTCAGCCCGTTCACCATCCTCACCCTCCTCATCAACCCCTACGAAACCGCCGGCAGCCTCTTCGGCTCCGGCTCCTCCGGCGTTGACAACACCACCATGTACCGCGGCCTCATGTTCGCCTTCACATTCGTCGCCGTGGGCGCCTATACCGCCGTGGTGTGGTCGATGTACCGGTCGATGGTGAAGAATTTTGATATGACGATCCGGAGGCAGTCGAGGTAGGAGTGACGGTGGATTGTTGATGGTTGTCGATCGGCGGAAGCGTCGACAATCAACCGTCAACAACCAACAATCAACAACCATGCCCGAACGCACCGACCGTCTCGCGCCGCACGCTAATAAGCACTCGCCGTTTTGGCACAACGCGCACCAATACTTTGACCGCGTCTATCAGACGATGAACCTTGACCCCACGTGGCGGGCGTCGCTCGCTTCGCCCCGGCGGGTGTTGACGGTGTCGTGTCCGATCAAAATGGACGACGGCCGCATCCAGGTCTTCACCGGCTACCGCTGCCAGCACAACGGCGCGCTCGGGCCGTTCAAGGGAGGCATCCGCTTTGACCCGCACGTCAACCAGGACGAGGTCATGGCCCTCGCCATGCTCCAGACTTGGAAGAACGCCCTCGTCGGCCTGCCCTTCGGCGGGGCGAAGGGCGGCGTCGTCTGCGACCCGAAGAAACTTTCGATGGGCGAGAAAGAGCGGCTCACCCGCCGGTACACGGCCGAGCTGCTGCCGATCATCGGGCCGAACCACGACATTCCGGCGCCCGACGCGGGGACCGACGCGCAGATTATGGCTTGGGTGCTCGACACGTACAGCATGATGGTCGGCTACCAGGCGCTCGGCGTCGTCACGGGCAAGCCGGTCAGCATCGGCGGGTCGGTCGGCCGGGAAGAGGCGACGGGCCGGGGCGTGATGAACGTGCTGCGGAAATTTCTTGAAACGCAGAACAAGAAGCTCACCGGCACGCGCGTCGCCGTGCAGGGCTTCGGCAACGTCGGCTACCACACCGCCCGGCTGCTCGACGACCGCGGCGCGACCGTCATCGCCGTCAGCGAAAAAGGCGGCGGCCTCTACGACGACTCCGGCATCGACATCGAAGCCGCCGGGAATTTTTACCGCGAAACCGGCACGCTCGTCGGCTTCCCCGGCGCCGACAGCATCAGCAACGAAGAACTCCTCACCTGCGACTGCGACGTCCTCGCCCCCTGCGCGATGGAAAACACGATCGACGCCGACGTCGCGCCCCACGTGAAGGCCCGCATCGTCGTCGAAGGCGCCAACGGCCCCACCACGCCGGAAGCTGACTCGATCCTCCGCGAGAACGGCGTCACCGTCCTGCCGGATATCCTCGCCAACGCCGGCGGCGTCACCGTCAGCTACTTCGAGTGGGTCCAGGGTCTCGACAACTTCTTCTGGGACCAAAAACGCGTGCAGGACGAGTTGCAAAAGATCATGGAACGCGCCTTCGACGAAGTGAACGCCAAAGCCGACGCCGCCGACTGCGACTACCGCACCGCCGCCTACACCATTGCGATCAGTCGGGTCGCGGAGGCGTGCCGGTTGAAGGGGTTGTTTCCGTAACTACACTTCCCGCGCACTTGTCAGGGAGATTTCCCTTGCAGTAGTCGGATGCGACGCCGGACGCTCAGAACTTGACCGGGCACGCGCTCGCCACATTCCGAGCAGCGATC
>JBKJRK010000150.1:0-4482 GCA_046593135.1 Tepidisphaeraceae bacterium
GATCTCGTTCAAGTAGTAGTGGTCGAGGCGTTTGAGGATCGGGTCGAAGGCGGCTTTGATGTCGGCGAAATCCATGACCCAGCCGGTGTGCTCGCCGACGGGTCCGGTTACGTAGACGCTAACGTGGAACGAGTGGCCGTGCAGGCGGGCGCACTTGTGGCCGGGCGGCACGTGGGGCAACAGGTGGGCGGCCTCGAAACCAAACGTCTTACAGATTTCCATGTGGACAGAATTATATCCGAACCAGGCCAACGCGTGTCGGTCGACTTCGCTGGCACGACCATTGCATATCGCCCGTACGATTGACGTATAGGAGATTCACGCGATGGCGAAGCGAAAGACGGCGAAGAAAGTCCGACCGCCGCAAAGACAGGCCCGCCGGCCGGGGCTGGAGTCGAAGATGCGGCCTCGGGCGGTGACGGACGACCCGGGATACAAGGCGGCGGGAAAATTGGCCGGGAAAGTCGCCCTCATCACCGGTGGCGACAGCGGCATCGGACGGGCCGTCGCGGTGGCGTTTGCAAAAGAAGGCGCCGACTGCGCCATCAGTTATCTGAACGAGCACCAAGACGCCCGCGAAAGCCAGCGCATGGTCGAAGGGTACGGCCGTCGCTGTGTTCTGCTCCCCGGCGACATCGGCTCCGAAGTCGTCTGCCGTCGAATTGTTGAAAAGACGATCCGGAGCTTCCGCCGGCTCGATTGCCTCGTCAACAACGCCGCCGAGCAGCACGCGCAAGAGAGCATCGCAGACATCACTGCCAAACAGCTCGAACGCACGTTCCGCACCAACATTTTCAGCATGTTCTTCATGACGCGCGAGGCGCTCAAACATCTGCGGAAAGGCGGCACGATCGTCAACACCACATCGATCACCGCATACCAAGGAAACAAAATGTTGATCGATTACTCGTCGACCAAGGGAGCGATCGTCTCCTTTACGCGGGCGCTGAGCCAGTCGCTCGTGACCAAGGGCATTCGCGTGAACGGCGTTGCGCCAGGACCGATCTGGACGCCGCTGATTCCGTCCACCTTTCCGAAGTCAAAGGTGGCAAAATTTGGCAGCGACACGCCGATGGGGCGGGTTGGCCAGCCGGAAGAAGTCGCCAACTGCTTCGTGTTCCTCGCGAGTGACGATTCGAGCTACCTTGCCGGGCAAGTGCTGCATCCGAACGGGGGGCAGGTAGTAAACGGGTGAGCACTCGATTCGCAACGGGCGCCGGGTCGGAGGTTGAACAAAGCCATGCCAACGAAAGCGAACTTCGCCCGAAGGGGTCAGGCGGCGGTGTCTGCGGAAGATGCTGCCACGTCAGCTAAGTCGGCGCGACTTCACTATTTGTCCGACGATCATCCGGGGATTACGCGAAAAGGACGAGCCTCGGCGTTCGTCTATCGAAACCCACGGGGCCGCGTTATTCGACAACCGGGCGTCCTTGAACGCATTAGGAGCCTCGCGATTCCTCCCGCGTGGACAGACGTCTGGATCAGCCCCGACCCGCTCGGGCATATCCAGGCGGTTGGGCGTGACGCACGAGGGCGGAAGCAATACCGGTATCACCCGAAATGGCGCGAGGCGAGGGACGAGTCGAAGTACCAGAAAATGATGGCATTCGTCCACGCGCTTCCGCGTATTCGCGCCCGCGTCAGGAAAGATCTTGCCAGGCGGGGCTTGCCGCAGGAAAAAGTGCTGGCGACTATCGTTCGGCTCCTGGAAACAACGTTGATCCGGGTCGGGAACGACGAATACGCAAACACGAACAACTCCTTCGGGCTGACAACCCTCCAGGACCGCCACGCGACCGTCGCCGGCTCACGAATCCGCTTTCGCTTCAAGGGCAAGAGCGGTGTCGCGCATGAGATAGACCTCGACGACCCGCGCGTGGCCAAAATTGTTCGCCAGTGTCAGGACCTCCCTGGCGCGGAACTGCTGCAGTACCTTGATAAAAATGGCGCGGTGCGTGACGTCGGTTCCGGCGACGTAAACGACTACCTCCGCCAGGTCACGGGCGAAGCGTTTACCGCCAAAGACTTCCGCACCTGGGCCGGCACCGTTCTGGCTGCCCGGGCTCTGAGGGAGTTTGAGTCCGTCGACTCCGATGCCGGGCGGAAGAAAAATATCGTCCGGGCGATCGATTCGGTGGCGAAGAAGCTGGGCAATACGCGGGCCGTGTGCCGGAAATGTTACGTCCATCCCGCCGTTCTCAACTCATACCTCGACGGGTCGATGATCCAAACGTTGAGCCAGCGGGCGACAAAGCTCGACAAACGCCTGAGCCGGCTTCGCCCGGAGGAGGCAGCCGTCCTCGTTTTGCTCCAGAGATGCCTGTCGCTGGAGGAGAAATCGTCCCGGCAAACCGGAAAGCGCCGAGCGGCGTGAAGATCTTCCCTGCCGAAGAGACGTCGGCGATCCGGCAAGACGGGTGTGGCCAGATTTTGCCGGTCGCGCCCGCGCAGATTTCCCCCTTTACACCTATGGGGCGTGAATTGCCGATGAACCAGATGGCTCTGCGTTGACTCGCGGGTGGGCCGTGACATAATCGCCTTCAGAGCAGACGACCGTGCCTATGCTGTTGTACGGCTCGGCGAGGGGATGTGGCTCTTAAGTAACCTGCCTCGCCCGGTTGTGTGAGACGTCAGCGGCGACATTAGCCGTCGCTAAGAAAGGCGGTTTAGTCCCATGGCAAGCCCCCAGTTTTTCGCACCGGATTCGGTGCGTCCATCGCGGCCGAAACGAAGATTCACACTCGACGAAGCGAATCGATCGCTTCCCCTGGTCAAGCGCGTGGTTGGCGACATCGTCAAGACACATGCCCAGGCCCTGAAACTTCAACACGAAATCGAACGCCCTTCGGGGGGAAAGCAGCAACAGCAGGCCGCGACGTTTCAGCAGCAGCTCGACGCCTGCATGGCTAAGCTCGAGGATTTTGTCGACGAGTTGTCGGAAATCGGCTGTGAGCTCAAGGATTATCAGGCCGGCCTGATCGATTTTGTCGGACGGCACGAAGGCCGGGACGTTTACCTGTGTTGGAAGCTCGGCGAAGAGCGCATCACGCACTGGCACGAGCTCGACAACGGTTTCGCCGGCCGCCAGCCCGTCTCGAAGCTGCACGAGAAGCAGTAGAACATGCGTGTAAGACTGATTCTGATTTGAACCAGCGGGCCGCGTCGCACGACGCGGCCCGCTCACTTTTCTGATCCCGTCAGGCAAGCCGAATCGTCTTTCGTCAATCACGGGCTACCGACTATCACCCACTCCGTACCGATGATTCCAACCGATCACGCCCATCGCCCCTGGCCCGTTCCGGCGCGAAGCTGGTCGATTTTCATGCGCTGGCACCAGTTGCTGTTCATGCACTGGCCGGTGCCGGCGGCGGTGCTCCGGCCATTGGTGCCGGCGCCGCTGCAACTGGACACCTTCGACGGGCAGGCTTGGGTCGGCGTCGTGCCGTTCCGGATGAGCGGCATTCGGAAACGTTTTCTGCCCCCAATTCCGGGAACCGCGGCCTTCCCGGAACTTAACGTCCGCACCTACGTCACCGCCGGCGGTAAACCCGGCGTCTGGTTTTTCAGTCTCGACGCCGCCAACCGTCTCGCCGTCCGCGCCGCCCGATGGTCGTTCGGCCTTCCGTATTTCGATGCTCGAATGCGTTGCGGCAATGACACGGAACGCGCCGACGGTGTTGATTATTCGAGCACACGGACTCACCGCGGTGCGCCGCCGGCGGAATTTGCCGCGCGATATTGCCCTGCCGGTCCGGTCATTCGATCCTCGCCGGGTACCGTCGAGCATTTTCTAACCGAGCGTTACTGCCTCTATGCCGAGCGGGGCGAAACCCTTTTCCGCGGCGACATCGCACACGCACCCTGGCCCCTCCAGCCGGCCGAAGCGCAAATCAAACGCAACCGAATGGTCGAGTCGATCGGCTTGGCGCTCCCAAACGCCGGCCCGTTGCTTCACTACGCAGAGCGCCTTGACGTCATCGCATGGAACTTGGAACTCGTGATTTAAGGCATTCCCGCCGTATTCGGAGCCGGTTGCTTCCGATTTTGCCTCGCGTAAGATTGCCTGGTGCTGGGGAAGTTGTTTTTATTTCGTGCGGAGGAATTCATGCGTTTGTTCGGCCGGTCGCTCGGTAAGCCCGCTTCCTCTGTAACTAGGCTCCTTTCGCGGCGCTGCGGAATCGAGGGGCTTGAGTCGCGCATTTTGTTTCACCTTGAGCTCGTCAGCGCGATTCCGAATACGGCCGTGGCGCCGGGGACGGCGGTCAGTGAGATCAGCCTTGCTACCCACTTCGACAACGAAGAAATCACCGGGACCATCGTTCGGTTGAATACCGACCTCGGAAACGTCGACATCGAAATGCTCGACGGCGGAGCGCCGCAGACCGTCGCAAATTATCTCGGCTACGTCACCCGCGGCGATTACAACAACACGTTCTTTCACCGCTCGATCCCACAATTCGTCGTGCAAGGCGGCGGGTACAA
>JBKJRK010000316.1:0-3704 GCA_046593135.1 Tepidisphaeraceae bacterium
GGCATGGGCATCTTGCCCATGACTCGCGGCGTACCGCGATTCATGGGCAAGATGCCCATGCCACGAGGTTGCCGCCGAATGGGTCACGCACCCGACGCGCACGGATGAATCCCGATCCGTATGACTCGGCGCGGTGAACTTGATATTCTCTGCCCGTCGTTTCGACTTCCGGCAGGCCAATCGAGGGCGTTCCATGTGGGGTAACAAAGAAGGCTGGCTGGTTTCGACGATCATCCTCGCCCTAATGGGCTGGATGCTCTGGACGTTCGGCCGGCCCGAGGGGATATCGAAGCCGTCCGGACAGTTCGCCAACCTCACAGACCCGATCCGGCTCCCCGTATTGCCGGATGAAGTGTTGCCCGGCATCATGACCGAAGACCGCGACGCGGGAGACGCGTACTGGCAGGCTATTCAGCTCTATCTCGCCGACGCCAAGGCGTACAAAACCTTCGATTTCAAGAACGTCGGCAAGGCCTCGGAAATAAAGCCGGTAGGTCTTATTCTCAAGGCGACGGGCGCGAAGCGGGCTTCGATCTTCATCAACCGTCCTCAAATTCTGGTGAATTACAAGTTTCCCTGGCCGGAGATGGATGCCGCGTCCAGGCTCGGCCAACTCGTGAACTCGATCGGGCACTATTACGTCGTCTCGAAGACCAACGCCGACGAAACGCAGGCAAAAAGATATCTACACGCCGGCTTTTCGCTGGGGACGAAGTTGTATGAGGAGCGGGTGATCGAGTCCGAGATGATCAGCGGCATTCAACTCATGCGCGGGGCGGCCGATTCACTCCGCGAGCTTGCCAAGCGCAAGGGCGACGCGGCGGCGGAACAGGCTCTGTTGCGGTTCGGCAACGAGACGAACAATTACTACACGACAAAGATTCAAAAGCTGTATCAAAAAGTCGGGGCGACCGGCGTGACCGACTTGCGCGTCTACGCCGGCGACGTGTTTGCTTTAGCGACGAAGAATCCGGATCGGATGTGGCGTACGGAGGCGTTGTTGAAGATCGGGCGGTACAAATTCGAGAAGGGGGGTTCCGTGGGCGACCAGTTGTGGGCCCGCCGCTTGTTGGACGAGCCGCAGCGGTTTGGTTTTCCAGATTTCGCGCAGGACGCCGACCCCGCCGTTCGCGCCGCCGCGGCAGCGGCGCGGGACCTCACGTTGGAGGGGTTCGGCCGGATCAAGGTGACGGAGTGAGATCTGAAATCGGAAATTTAAGATTTAAGAACGCTTCAGGCACCCGGCCGGAGCGGCGCACACCACTTGCAGTCACACGCTTGATCGGCGTGGCGGGCCGGCTGGTGGCGGGCGTTGAGGGGGCAGTGCTCCTGCGGGTCTTTGGCCTTGGCGACGGTGGGGCAGCCGCAGCCGTCGACGGCGGGGTCGCGGTCGATCTTTTGGAGGAAGGGCGTTCCGCAGTAGGTGGTGTTGGCGGAGACGATGCGGAGCGGGCACCGCTCGCACGCCGCCGCCCGGGCCGCCCAGTTGACGCGCACGGGCAATACGTTGATTCTGCGGAGTTGTGCTTTGGCCGACTTTGCCGCCGCGCGTGACAACGCCGCAAACACGCCGGGGCGCGAGCCGAGGACCGTTGAGCCGCAGGAAGCGCAGAACATCGTTATTGTTATCGGACGCAGGAGCCCAAACACATGCCAGTAAATGAAGATCGGCAACGCGAAGTTTCGACCGTGTCCCGTCTCTCGCGGCGCCAGGCACTTGCCGCCGCCGCCGCGATCGGGCTTGCCGGCGCGCTTTCATCATCGGAGACGCCTCGCGCGCAAGCGGATTCCAAACCCGGAGACCCCGTGATCAAGAACGGCCGTGTTAATCAGTCGATCGTTCACTGGTGTTTTCAGGACCACTGGGACGTCGAGCGCACCTGCCAGGTCGCCAAGCAGCTCGGCTGCCGTAGTGTGGAGATCGTTGCGCCCGAGCACTGGCACATCCTCAAGAAGCACGGCCTTGTCTGCGCGTGCGCGCCGAGCCACAGCTTCACAATCGGCTTAAACAACCCCAAAAACTGGGACGAATGCCTCGGCCTGCTCGAAAAGCGGCTCGACGAGGCGTCGGCCGCAGGCTTCCCGACCGTCATCACCTTCACCGGCTACCGCGAGAACGGCATCCCTGACGACGTCGGCGCGGACAACTGCGTAAAGGCGTTCAAGAAAATCGTCGGCCACGCAGAAAAGAAGAAGGTCACGCTCGTGCTCGAGATGCTCAACAGCCGGGTCAGCTCCCATCCGATGAAAGGCCACCCCGGGTACCAGGGTGACCACACCGAGTATTGCGTCGACATCATCAAGCGCGTCGGCTCCGATCGGCTCAAGCTGCTGTTCGACATTTACCACGTCCAGATCATGGACGGCGACGTGATCACGCGGATCAAGCAACACAAGGACTACATCGGCCACGTCCACACCGCCGGCAACCCCGGCCGGGGGGAGCTCGACGCCGCGCAAGAGGTCAACTACCCGCCGATCATCAAGGCGCTGGTGGGAACGGGCTACAAGGGCTTTGTCGGCCAGGAATTCATCCCCACCCGCGACCCTCTGGCAGGACTCACCGAAGCGGTTCAGGTGTGCGACGTGTAGTGCGATCGTACGAGTCGCCTAAACGATTCAGAGCCTTTCGCCGGTTCTCCAATGAACGACACGCCTCAACCCAATGATGCAACGCGGGTAGCGGTCGGCGCGATAGGCTACGCCCCGCCCGAGCCGTTTGCACGATGGTCGGGTAAGGGCTTTTTGCCGGCGGCAGCGAGTTTTTATGTGCCGGGGCTGGGTCAGTTCATCGCGGGCGATCGCCGTCGCGCGGCGGCTTGGTTTATTGCGTGGGTCGCGTGCTTCGTCGCCTCGCTTTTGATGCTCGCGACGCCGACACTGTTTGTGGGGGTAATTGTCCTCCTGCCGGCACAGTTCGTGTTGACCATCGCGTGCGTCGTCGATGCGTTCCGCCGCGGCCGCGTTTCGCCGCGGCCGATGCTCAGACGTCCTGTGTTCCGATACTTTGCCGGCATTGGTTTCATCCTGGCAGCAGCATTTCTTTTGCATCCCACCGTTCCCGTCGCAATGTTCGTGCGCCATCAATGGGCTGAAACATTCGTCATGCCGACAGGCGGCATGATGCCTACGCTCCGACCCGGCGACCGCTTCATAGTCCACAAGCGGTTGGGCGACGTGCGAAGGTGGGACGTCCTCGCCTTTGATTCGCCGCAATATCCTGGGGACAAATGGGCCCAGCGTGTTACGGGACTACCGGGCGAAACTGTCGAATTGATCGGCGGCGAACTTCACGTCAACAGTGTCCTCGTTATGCGCCCGCCGGGCGTAGGGCCTTACCAGTTGCCTCTCCGCGAGGTGGGAAACGCCGCCGCAGGTCATCCCCTAACTCTCGGTCCGGACGAGTATTTCATGCTTGGCGACAACAGCGCCATCTCGAACGACGGCCGATACTGGGACAACCCGCCGCCCGGACGCCAACCGGGTGTCCTCCCGCGCGATCGAATCATCGGGCGGGTCACGGCGATCTACTGGCCGTTGGCGCGGTGGAAGCGTTTCTAGCAGGACGCTGAAAAACATGCTTGTTGAGGCAAAGTTAGTATGTTTTCATCCGAAAAACGCTGGTCGTTCGCATTCTGTTACCGGTTTTTCAGTGTCCTGCTAGGCGAGGTTCATTTGACGGGCGACGTGAACTCTGCCGGGCG
>JBKJRK010000460.1:0-4726 GCA_046593135.1 Tepidisphaeraceae bacterium
GCCTGGCCTTGTGGGCGCACCCGTAACGCCTATTTTATCCGGCCGAGTCGACGGGTAAACAGGCCTCCGCAATTCTGAGGCGCCTGGGAGAACTCGGCCCGGGGGGCGGCCGCTAATCGGCGGTGGGTCTGTCAGACGCACTTCTACATTTTAATCGCGGAGATAGTAGATCCGGTACTTGTGGCTGGGGCGGAGGTTCACTTTGTCGATCCGCTTGCCGTCAATGGTCAGCTCGTCCCGGCCCGGGTCCAGGACGAATCGTTCTCCGCCGCGCAAGCGGGTGTCGAACACGAGAATGTCTTCGTCGACGTCGTAGACGTACACCCGCCCGTCAAGCTTGGGCTCGTGGCGCAGCTTTTCGTCCGAGCCTTCGGTGACCTTGAACGCGTCGCGGGGGATCTCGTCGAGCCCGCGGCCGCTGCCGCCCCGGGGGCGGTCGGAGCGATCGGCGTAACGGTCGTCGTCCCGGTCGGGGTAGTCGGGACGGTTCGGACGCGGGTCCGTCCGGTCGGGCAGGCCGTCGCGGTCGCGGTCCCGATGACGACGGGCACGGGAATCATTCGTGTCACCACAGCCGGCGGTAAACGAACCGCCTAACGCGACCAACACGACCAAGAAGGTTCTTTGCGCGATCATATCGAATCCTCCACGGCCCGCGGCTGGGTGCCGGGGGCATCGACTACGGCGAACCCATGTATTCTCCCCTCTCGCGTGCGTCTGCGCCAACGGGCAATCAGGATCCCGTAAACCGTCGCGTTGATCGCCAGCACGAAGACGCCCAAGGACATGTGCAACCAAGCGGGCGGGTCATCGACGTAGATGAGGCTCGTGAGGTAGTGATCGATGAAGCTCTCGCCGTAGCCCGCCTCGCCGCCGCGTTCGCGGAAATACCATTCCAGCGGCGTCAGCGGGCACCGCCCCCCGACCACAACCTGCACGATCACCCCCCACGCCGCCGCCGGGATATGCAGCAACGCCAACTTCGGCCAACGCAACGCGAGTAGCCCTCCGAGCACCGTAAACACGATGAACAGCGCGTGGAACACCACCACGGCGTCGGCGAGGAGGCGGTAGAGCATGGTTCGATTCCGGCCTGCGGTCCTGTCGGTCACGGCGTCATATCAAACCGCAAATCGCTCGCCGGCAGAATAGATTGTCCCCCGATCCGCGCCTTCTTGGGATACGCCCCGGCGGCGAAGACCGTCCCCTGATCGACCGTTCCGCGAACGTTGATCGACCCGATCCGGCTTGCCGAGCCGCCGACGATGATTCCGTTTTCGTTCAGGAGCACGTTGTCGACGGGGTCGAGGCCGGCGGCAATGAGTGACGCGGTGATCGAGCCGCCGACTCTAAACTTTTTGATTTCGCCCGCGCCGAACGCCGTGTCAGTGGCGGCGCCGGCGCCGCCGAAGCGTCCGTCGGAGCCGAGCAGCGCGCCGCTGAAAACGTGCGTGCTCGACATAACGCCGAGAATGTTGATCGAAGAGATCGGGGCGGACGTTGAGATGGTTGCTCCGATGGTGCTGCCGAGCGTGATTCCGCTCATCCCGCCGCCGGTGAGCACGCCGGTAACGTCGCCGGTCTTGGCCACGACGGACTTGAGCGAGCCGGTGACGCGGACGTCGTGCATCTCCGCGCGTCCGTTGCCGCCGCGGGCTGCAACGGCGAGCTTGCCCTGGCTTGACGTGACCTCCAGATCAAACCGCCCGTTGGCGGCACTGAACGCCTGACCGAGTCCGTTGCTGAGCGAAACGGTGACGACGGTTCCGTCGGGCTCGGTAAACGTGAGTTTTCGCCGTTTGCCGTCAACGAGGCCGAACTGGCCGATGGGGGTCCGCGCCGTCGCCAGTGAAAGGTTGAACGTGCCGATGGACCCGCCGTCCGCCGTGTTCCCGCTGGAGTCACTGACCTGATTCGGCTGAAGCGTCGCGGTGTAAGTTCCGTCGTCGGTGAGGTCGAGCGTTCCGCCGGGCGCAGCGATGCGATAAACCGCGTCGACTTGCGTGACGGAATTAGACTGAATGGATATGAATTTCGCCGACTGGCTGAAGGCGTTCGGGCCGGTCACGACAATGTCGTTGTTGTCCAGCGAGCTGACGGATATCCCGTCGGGGTCGGAGTAGCGGACGATAAAGTTATACGCCGGGTCATTCAGCACCGGCGTCGGCTGCTCGCCTTGCGGCAGCAGGGCCGCCGAGGGTCCGTCTCCCCCGCCGCCGACGCCAAGGGCCGTGACTGCGAACGTGTACGGGTTTTCGTCGGAGTCGTTGCTCGGGATGTTGACGACGGGGCTGAATTGTCCGCCCGCCACCGGGTTGAACTGAACAACGAACGTCGTCGCCTGGCCCGGCGCAACGGTGCTCGCCGGCTGCTGCGTGACGGAGAACTGAGTGGCGCCGGAACCAGTCAACGTGACGGCGCCGACGGACAGACTTTGCAGCCCGGCGTTGGCTACGGAGAACGTGCGCGTGACCGGCGTTCCGCCGATCGTGCCGGTGCCGAAATTGGTGGCGTCTTCGGCCCCCGGCATCGCGTCGCCGCTCGGGATGGCGTTGCCGTCGCCGCTGACCTCGATCTCCGGCGCGGGCGCGGGAGTCGTCCCCTGGCCGCTGATTGCGAACGTGAACGGGTTTTCGTCCGGGTCCGTGCTGGCGATGCTCACCGTCGCCGCCTGGGTTCCGGCGGCCGCGGCGGTGAAGTCGATCGTGATCGACGTCGTCTGGCCGGGCGCGAGCGTGGCGTTGGGCTGGTCGGTGACGGCGAACTGGGCGGCGGCGGGTCCGCTGACCGTTACGGGGTTGTCCCCGAAGAAGTTGAGGGTCGTCTGCCCGGTGTTGGTGATGCTGAAAACGCGAATGGCCGCGGGTCCGCCGACGGGGGCCGATTCGAAGGCGGTAAAATCACCGCTCGTCGGCGTGACATCGCCGTTGGCGATGACGGACCCGTTGCCGCTGACCTGAATGTCCGGACCGGTCTGCCCGGCGACGACGGGGTCTGAGAATTCCGAAGTGTTCCCGCTCACGCTCGTCGCCGTCGCCGTGACAAACTGGCCGTTCGACAACGGGCCGGACAACGTCACGTTAAACGTGGCGATTCCCTCAGCGTTCGTCGTCACGTCCGTCGCGCCGAGGAAAGTTTTCCCCTGCGCCTGCCCGGCGCTGCCCGCCGGGTCGGAGAAGAACTCGATGCGGAACGTAGCGCTTGCAACGCTGTCCAGAAAGCCGCTGATCATCCCGGTGGTCGTGCCGGCGGCTTGGGTGAGGGTGGGGAAGTTTTGGAGATTGTTGGCGCCGGTGTCGGAATCATCGGCGTCGTTGGCGGTGCGGCCGTCGGGCGGGGCGAGATCGATGCCGAGAGAGGCGTTGGAAAAGATCGAGTTGCCGACGATTCGGTTGCCGGTCCCGCTGCCGTTGACATAGATGCCACGACCGTCGTTGAAACCGATTGTATTCCCGTCGCCGGCGCCCGTGCCGCCGACGGTCGTCTGCGAAGCGCCGGAGCCCGGCGAGCCGATTGCGATTCCGCTGCCACCGTTACCGAGGTCGCCGGTGCCGGCGGCGTTCGTGCCGATGAGGTTTCCCTGGATGAGAGTACCCGTGGCCGCGGCGCCCGTGAGCGTGATGCCGTCGGCGACGCTGCCGGAGATAAGGTTGTCGAGAACGATAGCGCCCGGCGCGCCTTGGATCAGCACGCCGGTGCCATTCGCGCTGGCCGCCGTGCCGGCGGCGTTGGTGCCGATGCGGTTGTTCTCGATGATCGTCCCGGACGCGCCCGCACTCACGCGCACGCCCGCTTCGGCGCGGTTTGCGGCGATGACGTTTCGGTGCTCGACGCTCGGCCCGCCGATTCGGTTGTTGGGCGAGCCGATTTCCACGCCGTCTCCGCTCGGATCGGCGCCCTGGCCGAGCAGCATGCTACCGAAAACGGAGTTTCCCCCGCCGCCGGTGATGAAGATCTGGTTGCCGTCGAAATTTTGGACGACGAGCCCGCGGATGATGTTGTTGCCGCCGGTGAGATCCAGCCCAGGTACGGACGTGCCGGCGCTTGCGCCGTTGATCGTGATGACCGGCGCCCCGACGACGAAGCCGGCTTGCGTCGTCCCGTCGAGCGTAACGCCGGCGGTGTCGCTCAAGGCGGGCAATGCCGACAGGGGGGAGATCGTCTGCGCCCCCGAGCCGATGGCGAACTGAATGAGATCCGCCCCCGCCGCCGCGTTGGCGTCGGCGATCGCCTGGCGGAGCGACCCCCGCCCGGCGTCGCCGGTGTTGCTCACCGTGAACGTCGCCAGCAGGAGCCGGCGTTCGAGTCCTTCGATCCGCGTTGACGTGTTGGCCATCTGCGTTCCTCCGCTTCGCCTGCGCTGAGTGTCCATTGTGAATTCAACTTTACCGGCGAGCCGTCCGCTTGTAACCCTCGTTTCCGCGCCATGCCCGTGTACGATGCGGGTGTGATGCCACGGAAGGCACGTCGCCGACTCGTCTCGATCGCCTTGGTGATCTGCTGCGCGCTGCTGATTGCCGAGGTGACGCACTTCGCCCTGCGCGACCGCGCCTCGGAAAATGCCCGCGCCGAAAGCCGCTGGATCCCGGCCGTACGGTCCGACCGGTGGACCTGCATCGTCATTCACCACAGCGCCAGCGAAGCCGGCGGCGCGGAACAGTTCGACCAATGGCATCGGGACAAGGGGTGGGACGGGCTCGGCTACCACTTCGTCATTGGCAACGGC
>JBKJRK010000073.1:0-9134 GCA_046593135.1 Tepidisphaeraceae bacterium
CGGAATCCTCGACGATCACGACGCGCTGGCCGGTCACGACCTCGCCGATGATGTTGAGCTTCATCGCGACCGCGCGGTCGCGGGCGGCTTGGCCGGGGAGGATGAACGTGCGGCCGACGAAGCGGTTGGGGACGATCCCTTCCTCAAACGGTATTTTCGATTCCTGGGCAAACCCGAGGGCCGCAGAACGACCCGAGTCGGGCATCGGCATGACGAAATCGGCCTCAACCGGCGCTTCGATGGCAAGCTGCCGGCCCATGGCCTGGCGGGCGCGGTGGACGTTTTGTCCGAAGATCCTGCTGGCCGGGTTGGCGAAGTACACGTGCTCGAACACGCACTGCGCGAGCTGCGGAGCCGGATCGCTGAACCGCCGGCTGTGGACGCCGGACTCGTCGATGCGAACGATCTCGCCCGGCTCGATTTCGCGGACGAACTCGGCGTCGAGCGCGTCGAACGCGCACGTCTCGCTCGCCACGCACCAGTGCCCGTCGTGCGTCTTGCCCAGAACCAGTGGCCGAATGCCCCACGGGTCGCGGACGGCTTCGATCCGGTTCGGGAACAAAAACAGCAGCGAGTACGCGCCCTGCAAATGTTTCAACACGTGCGGCAGCGGGTCGTGCTTTTCGACGTGCGTCGGCTTGGCGAGCAGGTGAACGATGATTTCGGTGTCCGTCGTACTCTGGAAAATATGCCCGTGCTCCTCGTACTGCCGGCGGAGCAGGGCCGCGTTGATCAGATTTCCGTTATGAGCAACGGCGACAGGCCCCATCAGATACTGCCGCAGCAGCGGCTGGGCGTTGCAAAGTTTCGAGCTGCCGGTCGTCGAATACCGCACGTGCCCAATCGCCGCATGCCCCGCCAGATCCTCCCGCAGCATCCGCGGCGTGAACACCTGGCTGACCAGCCCCATCCCCGCGTGGCCGTTGAGCGAGGTTCCGTCGGAGACGGCGATGCCCGCCGACTCCTGGCCGCGATGTTGTTGCGCAAAGATGCCCTGGTACGCGATCTGCGCCGCCTCCTTCGGCCCCCAAATGCCGAAGACGCCGCACTTTTCCTTCTTCTCGTATTCTTCAAACAATTCCAGCGATACGGCCAAGGGATCTCCGAGTAAAGAAAAAACGGGCGGTGTCGTTCGATGCGATCAGCTTACGTGTCAGGCAGCTTACGTGTCAGGGTTTAGAACGGGCTGCTTGGGAAGCAGGTCGGCAACGGCGACGGTTGCCTGCGGGGCGGCGAGCGGTTGAATCACTTTACCAGGCGCGAGCACTTCGACGCGTTCGTAACGGTGCCCTAATGGAGCATCCACGTCCTTCACAGGCTGCCGGTAGACTTCCACTTGTCCGGCCCGAATGTTGACGATCCAATAATCCGCGATGCCCGCAGCCGCATAGGCATGAGCTTTTCGGCGATCGAGTTGGAGTGAGCTGTCCGCGACCTCAACAATAAGCAAGGAGGTGGACGGATGAGCATCAAACCCCCTCGGGGTTCCCGGAACCACCGCAACGTCCGGCTCTGGATCCGAAGATTCATCCGGTAAATCGATCGGATTTTGCGAGCGAATCCAAAATTGATCCTCCGAAAAGATCTTCCTCAACTGTCGCATGACCAGTTCCAGCACAACGACATGCCAATTGCCTTGTGCCGCCATTTCGTAGATCTCTCCGTCGAGAAGAAGCGCCCGCCGTCCACGGAACCATCCTTCACGAGCCAGTTCCCGATATTCTGTCCTTGAAAACCGCCGGCGACGCGGTTCGACTAGATCGCCTGCCGCCGGCGCGGGCGGAACTGAGTGGGTCGTCACAGGCTCAGCGGTGTGGATCGTCATACCGGTTTCCAATGGGAGACTGCATTTTCCTGCTTCACAGGATTATAACCACTTGACGCTCCACTGACTAAACTGTCGCAAAAGCATACATCCACCCGAAAACCGCGTGACACACCGACGCCGCAAATCACCGCGCGAGAAAGACTTAACCAGCCGTTACATGTCCGGCGGGTTGGACGTAGACCGCGTTGATCCCAAGGAGCGGTTCACCGACCGATCCAAAAACGCGGAGCAGAACAAGATTCTGAAGACTTCGGCCATGCGAGCCGCGGAAGACGAGGCGGCGGGTGACGTCGAAGACCTGCCGGCGGGCGAGGTCGTTCAAGTTTTCAGCCTGTTCTGCGAGGTGGAATACGAAGGCAAGCCGTACGTGTGCGTCGTCAAGAAAACGTTATCGAAGACGTCCGACACCTCGATCGTCGTCGGCGACCGGGTTCGGTTTCGACTGGTCTCAGACGGCGGAAGCACCGCGGCGTTTCCGGTCATGACAAGCACTTCGCTGTCGGCGACCTCGCCGCAAGGCGTCGTAGAGCAGATCCTCCCACGCCGCACGGTCCTCACGCGTTCCGACAGCTTCAAAGGGTTCGAGCAGCATCCGGTGGTCGCCAACGCCGGCCAGATGCTGGTCGTCGCAAGCTTGCGCGAGCCGAACGTAAAGTGGGGCTTGATCGACCGGATGCTCGTCGCGGCTAAAGCCGGTGGGCTGAAGGCGATCGTGTGCCTGAATAAAATCGATCTCGCACGGCAAGGTCGCTCCGGAGAAGGTGAAGTGCCTGAAGACCTCGCCGAAGCCCGTGAGGTGCTCGCGCACTACCGAATGCTCGGCGTCGTCACGATCGAAACGAGCGTCGAACGGAACGCCGGCTTGGACGACCTCCGCGCACTCCTGAAGGACCAGACCACCGTCCTCGCCGGGCACAGCGGCGTCGGCAAAAGCAGCTTGGGACGCGCCATCCAGCCGAGCCTGGACCTGCGCGTCGGCGCCATCTCCGGCTACACGGGCAAAGGCCGGCACACGACGTCCTCGGCCCGGCGGTATGTGCTGGAAATCGGCGGAGCGGTGATCGACACGCCGGGCGTGAAACTGTTCGGGCTCTGGGGTGTAACGCGGGAAAACCTCCCCCAGTTTTTCCCGGACGTCGCCGACGGCTCGGGGCCGGAATGGCGGAAGGAAAGTTTTGAGCGAATCCTCAAGTCGCTGCCGGAGCCGGGGTATGGGCAGACGTAACGAGTGAGGAGTGATGCGTGAAGCATTTCTCTTTCACGCATCACTCGTCACTCCTCACGTTTCACCTCACCCCCGGCACCCCCACCGACGCCAGGACCAACAAGAGCATCACGACGCCCGCCGTCAGGAGACTGACGCGGTCTTTCAGGGCGAAAAGGATCGGGTCTTCCATCAGAGTCCGCCGGCGGGCGAGGAACCAGACGCGAGTGATCCAGTACAGCATCACCGGACACAAAAGCCACAGCAGTGAAGGCGAGCGGTAAAGCGCCTTGGCCTCGGGCGACTGGTTCACGTATAGCGCGAGCACCAGCACCGAGAGGTACCCGCTCGCGGGGCCGACGGCGCTCATGATCTCAAGGTCTTCCACGCGGTAGGCGCGGCCGGGGAGTTGGTCGCCGGCGTTTTCATTTTGCACGCGCAGCAACTCCGCGTAGCGCTTGGCGTAAGCAAGGCTCAGGAAAAAAAAGATGCAGAACGCCAGCAGCCATTTGCTCACTTCGACGTCCGCCGCCGCCCCCCCCGCCAGCACGCGCTGGGTGTACAGCCCCGCGAGGAAGAACACGTCGAGTAGAAGCCTTCGTTTGAGCCAAAAGGAGTAGAGGGTCGTGATGACCACGTACAGCAGCAGCATCGCCGTGAATGGGCGCGGCAGCAGCAACAGCGACGTCGCCAGCCCGGCGGCAAACAGCGCCAGGATCATCACGACCCCCGCGCCCGTCGACAGCCGTCCCGCGGCGAACGGGCGGTTGCGCTTGACGGGATGATGCCGGTCGTGCTCGCGGTCCCACAGGTCGTTCAGCACGTAAGAAGCCGAAGCGCACAAGCAGAACGCGACGACGCCCGTCGCCACCGCCGACAACTTGGCCGTATTGCCGAGTTGATGCGACATCAGGATCGGCACAACCAGCAGCAGGTTCTTGACCCACTGGTACGGCCGGATGGCGCGGATCACGTCGCGGATTCCTGACGCCTCGGGCGCGTTCCGGAGAATTTCTTGCGGACGTGCCGAATCCAACATTGCGCTCCGTGAACGGCTTGGCGACTCTGAAATCCCCATCACTGTATCGGGCCATGCTTCTTCCGCCATGACCGCGACGCCTCCGCCTGCTTGCTCCCCGGGGCGGGGGGCCGTAAGATCGCGGGATTATCGCCCCTCGAGTCCCCGGAGAAACGTATTGTGGCCAAGTCTGAGCCGATTGAAGTCGAAGCGACCGTGTCCCAGGCGTTGCCCAACGCCATGTTCAAGCTGAAGCTGGACGGCTCTGACAAGGAAATTCTCGGGATCGTCTCGGGCAAGATGCGCAAGCACTTCATCCGCATTCTCCCCGGCGACCGCGTGAAGGTTCAGATTTCGCCCTACGACTGGACCAAAGGGCGGATCGTCTTCCGGCAGAAGTAAATCGATCAAATCATCATGAAATTGAATCATTGATAGATTGAGTCATCGGTTCATTGATGCTGTTTTCAATGATTCAATGATCCGATCGATCAATCTTCAATTCCTGTAATAGTCCTTCACCGCCCTGGTTTGAAGTGTGATGAGCAGCGCGATCGGGTAGATCAGCGCGATGACCGCCATCACGGCCTGTTGCGTGCCGACGCCGGCGAAGATGCCCCGTTGGAACATCACGTTGGTCCCGCCGGTGGACAAGAGTGCTTCGAGGAAAGTCGTCGTCAGCCACCACGCCGCCCCCGCACCAAGGATCGTGACGGGGATTTTCAGCGCCGCGTACACCAAGTGAAGCCTGCGCCCACGCGGGGAGCCGCGCAGGGTGAGAATGCCGATCACCAACAGGTAAACAGCCAGCCCGAACCCGGCCAACGTCGCAAACATCGCCAAGGCCATCGCCGTTCTATTGATCTTGATTCGCGAACCCGGAAACGGAACCGCCGGCGTTCCGGCGGCGCTGGTCGAGGCGGTCATTTGCCCCTGCGGACCGATGGACGCCGAGCCGTTGGGGAACATCAGAAAGACGGTGCCGTCGCCTGATGCCTGCGCCGAGCGGATCGCGGCCGGCACGGTGATCGGCGAAACGTATTGCTGGCCCGGCGTTGCGAGGAGCGTACGGAGCGCCGCGACTTGACCAGGATTCAGCGCGTTGCCACTGGCCGCCCCGGCTTGTTGGACAATCGCCTCGACCTGAGCGGGGCTCAAACCGGAGTTTGACGTCGCCGGCGCGGAGACGCGGATAATTTCACCACGGTTGGGGTAAAAGACCGCACGGTCGTCGTAGACCTCGAATCGGCCGCCGTCGGTGCGGATGGTGTCCGGTCCCGGCGTAGCGGGGTCGGCGCTGAGGCCAGTAACGTTCGATAGAACGAGTTCGTCCTGCACCCGCCG
Source organism: Tepidisphaeraceae bacterium (assembly GCA_046593135.1). Classification (GTDB taxonomy): domain Bacteria; phylum Planctomycetota; class Phycisphaerae; order Tepidisphaerales; family Tepidisphaeraceae; genus JBKJRK01. The sequence continues at coordinate 5,395 of JBKJRK010000073.1, forward strand.
GGCCGTCAACGGCTTGCCGCCGTCGGGGAACATTTCTTGTCCCGCTTCGGCGAGGAGTGCGTTGAGTTGATCGAGCCGTGGGCCGGAAAGGAACCGCAGATCAGACAACCCTGTCGCAATTTCATTGCGAGCGTCGGCATCCAGCCCGCGCGGCGAAACCGGAATCGCCAGCCCCGGTGAAGCTACCGCCTGCGTGGTTGCGGCCTGGGGCGGGAAAGCACCCGGCGTCGGCGGCACCATCGAAGCCACCCCCGCAAAGCTCGCCATCATCGAGAAACCGAACAACGTAACCGCGCTGTACAAGCTTCCCACAAAGCTGAACGCCGCCACCACGATGCTGATGACCCCGATCGCCGTGATGATCGACGGCCGGCCGACCCGAGCCTGCGCCCCCGGTTGGTATGCCAGTGACGCCAGCGGCGGCAAGGGTGGAATCTCGGGCAGCAATGGCGGCGGTGGAATCTGCGACATGGAAGTCGGCCTCGACGAACGGGGTTACTTCCGGTTGCCGAGAATTCGCAGAATCGCAAGGAACATGTTGATGAACGCGATGTAGAGCACAAGTGACCCGACGATTGCCATGCGGGAGAGCAGCGCGCCGTCGTGCCTGTACTCGACGGCCATCTTCTTCAGTTGCTGCGTCTCGTAGGCGGTAATGCCGATGAACACGGCCAGCACCGCGTAGGTGATCACCCACGACAGGGCATTGCTCGCGAGAAAGACATTGACCAGCGACGCGATGAACAGACCGACCGCGCACATCACAAGGAACGACCCAATCCCGGTGAGGTCGCGCTTGGTAATGAATCCGTAAAGGCTCATCGCCCCAAACGTACCCGCCGTCATCAGAAACGCCGCGCCGAGCGTCTCCATCCTGTAGACGATGAAGACGTACGAGATCATCGCCCCGATAAGGGCCGCGTAGAGGACGAACAGCACCGTTGCGATGCCTACGCCAATCCTGTGAATCTGTGACTGCACATACCAGGCAATCGCGAACGCACCGAGCGCCATCGCGATCACCATGCCGCGCCCGGCGTAAATCATCTCAAGCAGGGCCGGCGTCTTGGAGACAAACCACGCAACCGCCGCGGTTACGGCCAGGCCCACCGCCATCCACGCATAGACGGCGTTGAAGAACGAAGCCAACGACGTTCCTTCGTCCGAATAACTTAGCACCCGCTCGCGCACGCCGACGCCGCCGTAACCAGATGGATTTTGGCTCATTGCTGACCCCTGTCACGTTAATATTTAATCCGATTGCACAGCCGCACACTGCGGCTACGCCTCACTATAGCCCGACGACATCTTGTCGCCTACCTCACCGCGGTTTTCAACTCCCAGAATCCATCGGCTCTCGACCCGTAGAAGCTTTCGAGCACGTCGTCCATCACCTTGCTCGTCCGGGCGGCGGTCTCGCCGGTGCTGGGACACGTGCCGCGGCCGAGCAGATCCTCAATCACGCTTTGAATCAGCGGCTGCTGGATGTGCTCCGGATTGGGCAGGTCGAACCCCTTGACCTTTCCATCCGGCGTTTCGAACCGCACTGGAGTGTCGCCGAAACAGCTCAGCACGATCCGCCCCGCCGTGCCGTCGATCTCGATGAGATCGGTTTTGGACGCCCCGGCGAAGTTCCAACTCGCCGCGCCCAGTGCCCCGGACGCAGTGCGAAAGCTCATCACGACCGTGTCCTCGACGCGACCTTCCGCGAACCGTGCGGCGGAGCCTTTCACGTCGTGCAGCGGGCCGAGCAGGAAGTCGAACACGTCGAGCGCGTGGCTGCCGAGGTCGAGCAGCAGCCCCCCGCCGGAACGGCTCGGGTCAAGACGCCATTCTCCATCCTGAGACGGCCGGAAAAAACGCGTGTGGCGATAGCTCAGTCCAGTGACACGCCCGAGCCGACCTTGATCTATCAGTTCTTTCGCCTTGACGAATCTTGAGAGTCGCCGGCGGTAATAAGCCACAAAGAGCGGGACCTTCGCCGCGCGAAACGCCGCCACCATGCGGGCGCATTCGGCGTGATTCCGCGCCATCGGCTTCTCGACGTAGCACGGCTTCCCCGCAGCCGCCACTTTCAGCGCGAGGGTTTCGTGCGACCCCGGCGGCGTCGCGACGTAGACCGCGTTCACTTCCGGATCGGCGATCAACGCGTCGGCGTCGGCGTACCACCGCGCCACGTCGTGCCGTTTGGCGTAGTCGGCGGCCTTGCCCCCGTCGCGTCGCATCACCGCCACCAGCCGGCTGCCTTCGACCTTCTGGAGCGCCGGCCCGCTCTTCACTTCGCACACGTCGCCGCAACCGATGATGCCCCAACGAATTTCCATGCGCCGGGAAGCCTAATGAATCACGAAGGATGCGGCAAAGCGCCGGCCGTCGGGATGGAACACGACGCAGGCGTCGCGGCTACGAAGCGGTGAAACCCGCTCTGAGTAAGGAAACAGGGCGAACACAAGGTTCGCCCTTACGAGTTACCACATGCAATCGCCTTGGAACACGACGGCGTCAGTGATTTTCCTGGCTGATCAACTCGTTGTCGTACGCCTCTTCGAGTTTCCGGATCGTGGCGGCGAGTTCTTCGTCTTTTTCAACCGCTTCGCTGACGTGGTGCTCCCACTCGTTGCTTGTTTCGCGCAGGGACGCCAGGTCGATCGGCTCGCCGAGAATGGCCCCGAGGCGGCGTGTGATGGCCTCGATGCTGAGAGGGTTCGTGCCGTCGAGGTAAGAAGGAATTTCGGCGACGAGGCTGAGCATCTCGACGCCCCGCCGTTTTGCATCCGACAGGAGCATCGTCGCAAAACTGCCCGGCCCCTCGTATTCGCTCGGCTTCAGTCCGTGTTGTCGGAGCAGGGCGCGCAAGCTTTCGGCAGACACGGACCCGTATAACCGCGGCTCGCGCGTGTGCGGCACCGACCCACCAAAGCTGCCCATGAAAAGAATGCGCGTAACGCCGAGTGTTTTCGCGAGCGAGAAAATGCAGTCGGCGAAGCCCTGCCACCGAAGGTTCGGCTCCTTGCCGACGAAGAATACGAGATTCGACGCCTCGTCCGCCCAGAATACGTTTGACGGCAACTCGAATTCGGTGACGACGCCCTCCTCGTACTTCACGTGCGGGCGAAAGACCGCCGCGACCTCCATGGAGCCGGGAAGGTTGTAGATGTAAAAGTCGTCCGGTTCGATCCGCGCGACCTGCCGGACCTCCCGCCGGCCCATGATCGCGCGGACGCTGCCGGTGGAAACGTCGCCGCCGTCCATCCAGCCGGTAAGGGCGAGCAGGAGCGTGGCGTTTTCGAGCTTCGGCACGCGCGGCTTCAGCTTCAGTTGCGGCGGGGACTTGCGGGCGGTTGGCATGCCAATGATATGCCCAGAAACCGGCGTTCGTGTAATCGCCGTATCCTACGAGTCACGAAAAACATGCGCTGCGATTCTTGTGGGGCTCGCGGCGTCTTTGCAATGCAAACTGACACCCGGCGGCTATAGATCGAGCCGGTAGCGGCACTTTTCGTGTTCGCCGCGGGCATAGAGCGGGTCGTTCTGCGGCACGGCGACGGTTTCGACCAATTCCATGCCGAGCCGCTCGCACGTTCGGCGGGAGGCGGCGTTGGCGGGGTCGCAAGTGATCCACAGTGTCAGGATGCCGTGCCGGCGGGCCAAGCCCACCAACAGGCGGCAGGCGCGCTCGGCAAAGTGCCGGCCCCGCACCGGGGGGTAGACGTGATAACCGATGTGGCCGTAGTACCGCT
>JBKJRK010000108.1:0-5990 GCA_046593135.1 Tepidisphaeraceae bacterium
GTGCGGGCGGACGTTGCGTTGCTCCAATCCGCGCAGGAAAGGCCCCTGGTCGTAGTTCTTGTCGGCGCCGACTGTTTTGGGCGTGAGCCGGAACCGCTCTTTCACGCGGTCGATCAGCGACAACGCCGTCTCCGGCTCGCTGTTGCCCAGCGGCGAGTTGACCTCGACGGCCAGCACCAAGCCGTGGCGGTTCTCGACGATCGCGTGCAGCGCGTGAGACAGCAACGCCGGCTGGCCGGCGGCTTTGCGGATCAACTTCGTCGTCGGCGTCCGTGGTGCTTCGGTGCGTGCCGTTGGAGCGTTTGACGCCGTGGAAGTCCACCTCCGCATTGCGGCTCTTGAAGCCATAGTTGTGGTGAGAACGGTCGTCGTCTTCTTTGCGGTCCTCGGGCACGAAGCTCTTGATCGACCAACGGCGGCGATGAGCAGGACAGCCTGTGGATCGAATTTGCCTCGCACGAATGACCTCCCTGTCGAGTACGGCCACTTCAGCGCCACGACGGTCGTTCGTCAAGGGGTTTTTCAGCGTCCTGCTCGGAAGACTTCAACCGTCGGCCCGCTCCAGCTTCCCGTCCTTCATGATGAGCACACGGTCGGCACGGCGTGCCAGAGAACGGTCGTGGGTGACCATGACGATCGTCTGGCCCTGCTCCTGATGGAGTTTCTCCAACACGGCCATGATTTGCTTGCCGGTTTCGATGTCGAGATTGCCAGTCGGTTCGTCGGCGAACAACACGCGCGGGTTGTTCATCAAGGCCCGGGCGATGGCGACGCGCTGCCGCTCGCCGCCGGACAACTGGCTGGGGCGATGGGTGAGGCGGTGGGCCATGCCGAGTTGCCCGAGCACCTCGATCGCGCGGGTTCTCAGTTGCTGCCGTCGGCCGAAAAACCTGGCCCAGGAATGCTGGATCATTGAGGAGAGCATCGTGTTCTCCATCACGTTCAGTTCGGGCAGCAGGTGGTAAAACTGAAAGACGAACCCGAAGTCGCGGTTGCGAACCGACGCCGCGGCGCGGTCGCGGACGAGATAGTGAACCAGCTTAACGACTGATGCGGCCACATATGCCGGCCATACGATGACGAGGAGGACAAACGAAATGACCCCCGCGAGCCTAAACTGATCTGCCCGGGCGACCGCCTCTGCCGCCTTCGTCTGAGGCGCGCCGGTGAGTAGGCCGTCCTGGAGCAATCGAAGGACATCCGCGTCGGGCATTGCGATGCGCTCGCCTAGCCAGGCGAGCCCAGCACGACCGACAGGACCACTCCCGCTATCAGCATGGAACGGGAGCCCGGCACTCGAACCCACCGCGCCGGTCCGGGGTCGGCGTGGCGGGTGTAATCCCGGCCCTCAAACTGAAGCGACCCCTCGTCGGCAGTGTCGAGCGCCCCCATGATGTGCAACAGCGTGCTTTTCCCCGACCCGGACCGCCCCTCGATGGCGAGGAACTCGCCCGGCCGGACCGCAAGATCCACGTCTTTCAGAATCTTCAACTCCTGCTCGCCCATCCGGAACGTCTTGCGCAGCCCGGCGGCGCGCAGGATGGGCGGCGTCTCGTGGTCGAGGACGTCGGACGGCTTGTTGGATGACGTCTTGGTCATGGGTCGCGCAGCCGCGCGTGCTCCGTTATTCCCACCGCAGCGAGTCCACCGGGTTCATCCGCGCCGCCCGGACGGCCGGGACCAACGCGCCGACCACCGACGCCACCACCGCACACGCCGCGATCACGGCGACTTCACGCGGGTTGATCGTGTTGGGGATCGTATCGAAAAGATACGTCTCCGGGTTCCAGATCTGGATCTTCAGGATCGTCGCTAATTTCGAGTGCAGCAGGTTGATGTTGCTCACGATCAAGTAGCTCGCCAGCACGCCCAGCGACGCGCCGATCAGTCCGATCGTCAGCCCGTACCCCAGAAAAATCCCGGCCACGCCGCCGGCGGTGGCGCCGACGCTCTTGATGATGCCGATGTCCTTCGTCTTCTCCATCACGATCATGTAAAAAATGCAGAAGATCAGAAAAACCGCCACGATGCTGATGATGCCGAAAAGAAACGTCACCAGGACCGTTTCGTTCTCGATCGCGCTGATGAACATGGCCTTGTCTTCTTCCCAGGTTTCGACGGTCGGGTCGGCGTTGTAGAAAGAGATTTCGTCCCGGTGCGCGGCGAAGACTTCGTCAACCACGGCGGCGACCTTCTTCTTCGCCACCAGGAGATCGAAGCCGGGCTTTACTTTGACCTGAATGTCCGTAGCGCGGGCGGGCTCGGTCACTTTTTCTTTGGTGATCTTGTCGATCCCCGTTTTCTCGCCCATGCCGAGCATGGTCTGGAGCAAGTCGAACGGCACGTACACCGTCTTGGAATCGAACTGCCAGACGCCCGTCCGGCTGTCGTCGACAATCCAGAAGTTCAACTCCGCTTTATTGATCGCCACGTCGAGCGACATCGCGCCCGGCTGCATGTCCATCAGCATCAGCTTGGTCGGGAGCTCAAACAGTTGCGGGTCGCGGTTGATGGTTTCGCCGTCACGGTCTTTCCGGATGTTGAGGACGCCGACGCCGGCGATCAAACCCGGCCACTTCGCCACGTCGCCGCGGGCGTTGGGGAGGATCATCGCGTAGTCGATGACCTCGTTGTGCGTCTTCTCCTGAAGGATGCGGATCGCTTCCTGGAAAACCGGGTCGGAACTCGCCGCCAGCCAGCGGTCGCGCTCCTCGGCGCCCATGACGCCGCGGTAAATGAGCCAGTGATTCACCGCATCGTACCCGAGCCCCCGTTCGGCCGGCGCGAGCGTAACGCCGGCCGGCAGTTGTTTCAGCGGCACCCGGATATACGTCCGCAGGTCAAACGTCGGCGGCATCGCCGCCATGGCCCGCAGCAGTTCCGACCGCACCCGCGAGATGCCCGGCTTTTCTGCCTCCTCGAGCAGCGCCTGGTTCTGCCGATGCAGCGAAGTCGGGAAATTGTTGATCCGCCCGACCTTCTCAATCGGATACCCCAACACCTGCACGCCGTCGCTCTTGCGGTTGGCGATGTTGATCAACCCGAACGTGTAAATCGTCGGCATCGCCGACTCGACTTCCGGCAACCCCTCGACCCGCCCGATGATCTCCTGGTAATACGGAAAGCCGCTTAGGGAATGCCCCTCGATCACGATGTCTCCGGTGAGCCCGTGAAACGACTCCCGGAACATCTCCAGCCACCCGCCCATGACGCTGCGGACGACGACGACCATCGTCGTGCACATCATCACGGCCAAGAGCGAAACCCAGGCAATCCGGCGGCGGAGGAGGTATTTGAGGATCAGGTGGAGTTTGTACATGGGAGGCAAACGTGAAGTCACATGACGTCAAGCACTATTTCACGTTCATGCCCCGAATGAAAGCAACCCGCGCAAGCCGCGATCGATCATCTTCGGCAGCGTCGTCTTATTCTTGCGGGCGTAAGCGCTGGCACGTGCCATAAGCTCATCATCGAGATGGACGACGACGTCCAGATGCCCTTTACGCACGAAAACGGAGACGTCCGGCTTATCGGCAACCATTCGCTCAAACAGTGCTCGCTCTTTCGCCGTGAGCGGGCGGGTTTCTTTTTCGAGGTCGATGGGTTCGTCGAAGCGAGCGACTTCGCGATCGCGTTCGGCGGGCGTCAGGTCGAAGAAACTCCGGGCAGATTGTTTCCTGGCTCGCTTCATAGTGCTCGTTTGTATTGCGACTTCTCTTTCGCCGTCAGGCCTCGGGCATGAATCACATAAACCAATGGTATGTCGCTGTCGCCAAGACCAATGATATCTTCAAAGCTCATCGATTCGTAGTCGATTTGATCTGCGGTACGAACAATGTAAATGACCTGCAGGTATCGCCCGGCGGGCGTTCTTCCCCAGACGAGACGCTTTTCATCGCCCAGCCGGCGAGGAAACGGCGGTTTCGACCCACGCACGACCGCCTCGGCTTCATTCTCCGAAACGGAATGCGGAGCGATGTGGCCACGATTCCAAGCGTCCCAGAGAAACAGTTGGTTCACGTCGGCCTCATCAGCGGAAACAGAATCACATCCCGAATGCTCTCCGCTCCCGTCAGCATCATGACGAGCCGATCAATCCCCAGTCCCATCCCCCCCGCCGGGGGCATGCCGTAGCGGAGGGCGGTGAGGAAGTCCTCGTCGACCTTCTGCTGTTCTTCCTTGTCGCCGACCTGATGGCGGAAGTTTTCTTCCTGGACGTCGGGGTCGTTCAACTCCGTGTAGCCGGGCGAAATTTCCTGGCCGTTGATCGCCAGTTCGTACACGTCGGCGAAAAACGGATCGGCGGGGTTCTTCTTCGCCAGGGGGATGATGACGGAGGGAACGTGGGTGACGAATGTCGGGTTGATTAAGTCCGGTTCAACGTATTTCTCAAAAGCAGACGTTAACTGCTCGGCCTCAGAACGATTTGCAAAATTGGCCGCGACCTGTTGGGGAAGTACCTCTTCCAAGTTCAGACGTCGTACCTCTCGCAGTTTTTCTGGTGACAGGTGGCGAAGATTTGGACCGGGGTTACGCTCGATCTCATCCCACTCCGCCTCTCGCTTAACACGTTCCCGTCGCACGATTTCCGCCAATTCCGCCGGCGATATCGGACGCTTCTTGAAATCAAATCCAGTTTTTTCAAATACTATGGCGTCCATCCGGACCCGCCGCCACGGCCGAGTCAGATCGACAATTTTCGAGTTGGCCTCCGCGCCCTCCGTGCCTCCGTGGTGAACAATCTTCAACCCGCCAAACAGCTTCTCCGCGACGTGGCAGATCATCCCCTCCACCAAATCCGCCATCGTCTCCCACGACCCGAACGCCTCGTAGGCTTCGAGCATGGTGAACTCCGGGTTGTGGCGGGGGCTGATGCCTTCGTTGCGGAAGTTGCGGTTGAGCTCGAAGACTTTGGTGAACCCGCCGACGAGGAGGCGCTTGAGGAAAAGCTCGGGGGCGATGCGCATTGAGAGTTCGATGTCGAGGGCGTTGTGGTGGGTTTTGAACGGTCGGGCGGCGGCCCCGCCGTGCAGGGTTTGCATCATCGGGGTTTCGACTTCGAGATAGCCCTGGCCGCGCATGTATTGCCGGATTTCGTCGACGATCTGCATGCGCAGCTTGAGCGTGCGCATGACTTCGGGGTTGGCCCACAGGTCGACGTACCGCTGGCGGTAGCGGGCTTCGATGTCGGAGAAACCGCTCTTGGTGACGTTGCCGGCTTCGTCCTTCAACTCCTTCGTGGGCGGCGGCAACAGGGCCTTGGAGGCCATCGAAAGCTGGGTGGCCCAGACGGTCACTTCGCCCTTTTTGGTAACGCCGAGCGGGCCTTCGACGAGGATGAGATCGCCGAGGTCGACCAGGCCGTTGACGGTCCACATGGTTTCGTCGAGGCGTTTTTTGTCGAGGGCGACCTGGAGGTCGCCGGTCTCGTCGCGGAGGGTGAGGAAGCTGAGCTTCCCCATGTCGCGCTTGAGCATGACCCGCCCCGCCGCCTTGACGACCGGGCCGCCGTCGTGGCCCATCTCGGGCTGGTACAATGAACGAATCGCGGCCAGGGCCGTAACCCCTGTAACGGCGTGGCCGTAGGGGTCGAGCCCCATCTCGCGCAACGCGTCGCGCTTTTGCCGCCGTTCCTGCTCGTAAGTGCTAATCGTTTCTGACATATAATGCCGGGCCTAAAGGGTTGACGATGATAAGGATGGTCGAAGGAAAGTAAAAAGGCGTAAGCGGGGTTCATGCAGATGGTTGACGCGACTGATCACGGGCCGGTGTGCGGTACGGGCATTCTATTCGTGACGCGCGCGTCGCACCCGACGCACGGGTGAACGCGGCGGCCGGGTGCGACGCGCGCGCAACGGATAGGATGCCCGTACCGCACACCGGCCCGTGATCTGTCGCGTCAACCATCTGCATGAACCCCGCTTACGCCTTTTTACTTTCCTGCGACCATCCTTATCATCGTCAACCCTTTAGGCCCGGCATTATATGTC
>JBKJRK010000159.1:0-7894 GCA_046593135.1 Tepidisphaeraceae bacterium
GGCAGCCACATCTCCGGCGCCCCACCGGACGCGCCCACGTCCATCAGAACAGGCTCGCCGGCCCATTGGTCGAGAATGCGATCGGCCGCGTTGTTCTGCATGATCGTGGTCTTTCGACTTTTTTTCGCGATGACTAAATAGGAGGTCATTATTCTGAAACGCCCCAGACCAAACTCGGCCCTGCGGGCCGTCGCTAACCGGCAACGAAGGTGTCAGAATCGTGCGCCTCTATTTAGTACAGACTAAGATGACTAGCACAGACTAACCCGCTACTACCGGCCCGTGCAAAGATTTTCTCGATGCTACAAGGTCGTCCGATGCACACGCACAACCGACAGGGCAATTTCTGTCGTCGCTAGCGAATCGGCGGGTCGTGCGACTTATTCAGGCGAATTTAATGGTGCCTTCAAACCCGACCGAGCGGTCGCTTTCGTCGGGGCTGTAGCCGTCGGTCATGTAGATCTTGCCATTCCAATAGCCGGCCGTGGCGCCGATGATGCGCTTGGGATAGCGGGTGGTCAGGGTTTTCCAGGTGTTGTTCGCGGGGTTGTAAACGCGGACCCGGTTAGTGGTGTTCGATCCGCCGCCGTCGAGCAGACCTCCGATGAGGACAATCTGGTTGTTGATGACGAGGGTCGAGCCTTCGACGTGGGAAGTGCCGAAGGGCATGTCCGCTTTTCGGACCCAGGTGTCGTTGGCGGGATTGTACTCGTAGGTGTCTCGGTGCTGGATGTATTCGCCACCCGCGGTTCCGCCAACGCCCTCGTGGCCGTGCTCGCCGCCGATAAGATAGACCTTGCCGTTGACGGTGGCATGGCTCAAGTGGTCGCCGGCGCGCGGGATGGACGTCTTGCGGACCCAGTCGGCGGTGGGGTCGGACAGGTCGATGGCCCAGTGGTCGGCCGTCGGCGTCGTTCGGTCAGCCTGGTCGCCGCCGACGAAATGCAGCAGCCCGTTCGCGACAAATGCGGCCCCGCCGTATCGGATTTCGGGCAGGCTCGTGAACTGTTCCCAGGTGTTGCCGGCGATGTCGTAGCGCCAGGCGGTGTTGGTGCCGGCGCCGTAGGTGTCGGAGATCTGCCCCGCGACGACGTAGATGAAGTTGCCGCTCGCGGCGACGCCGAAATGATTGCCGGCCGCTTGCGACGGCAGCGACGCGAGTTCGCTCCAGGTGCGATCGGCCATGTCGTAGACGTGAACACGCCGCGTCAGGGGGAAGAAACTGCCGGTCCCGCCCTCGGAAGTAAACCCGCCGATCGCGTAAATCTTGCTGCCGATCTGCACGACGCCGGCTTCGGTGCGCGGAAGGGGCGAGCGCGGCGCGTTTCGCGTCCACGTGACGTCGGCGATGTTTGTGGAGACGGAGTTGTCGTCGTTGACGATCGTGCCCTGGCCTTGCGTGTCGGCGATCGTGGCGCCCGCCGCGCCGCTGAGCTTGACGTAGAAAATCTCGTCCCCTTCGACCTTCGTGTCGCCCCTGACGTTGACGACGATCGTCTTGCTCGTCTGGCCGGGGCCGAATGAGAGCGTGCCGCTTGCGACGGCATAATCGCCTTCGCCGGCCGAGCCGTTCTGGGTCGCCCAGTTGACGGTGCTCGTGCCGCTGGCGTCGCCGCCGCGCGAGACGGTGAACGTGAACGGAGTCAGGCCGCTGTTGGTCTCGTTACCCGAGACGTCGCTGATCGAGAGCGTCGCAGGATCGCCCGGGGGCGGAGGCGGGGGAGGCGGTTCGGAATCGACGGGCGTAAGATCGAACGCGGACACCGCCGCGTAGCCCACGAGGGACTGGAATGCCATGTCGAGCTTGCCGTCGGAAATCGTTATCGGGAACGACTTGACCAGTGCGGTTTTCGAGCCCGCCTCGGCGACGATGTCGAAATTCGTCAAAACCTGCTGGCCTTCGACGCTGACGTTAAACTTGCGTTGGCCGGCCGAGGCGTAGTAGTCGGAGAAAAGCAGGCGGAGTGTGTAATCGCCGTCAGCGACGGCGTTGGCGTAGGAGAATGTGCCGGTGCGGCGCGTGGAGTACAGGGCGTCGTCCGTCGTTCCGGCGACGGCATACGTGCCGGTGTTGGCCGAGCCGCCGACGAAGCCGGCGTCCTGGGCCCACACATTCCCGACCGAATCCGTGGTAGGTCCGCCTGCGGCGTCGATCCGCAACGCGGCGTCGCCCGCGAATAACAGGCGAGATTCGAGCGACTCCACCGGCTTGTGAACGGCCGATGCCGCGAAACGATGTTTCCGCATGTTCATTTCCGTGAACCCCAATTAAATTACCCGAACTGAATCGTTCCTTCAAAACCCACTTGCCGGTCAGTTTCGTCGGGGCTAAATCCGTCGGTCACATAGACCTTGCCGTTCCAATAGCCGACGGTGTTGCCGAGCAGCCGTTTCGGGAAACGCGTGGGCAGCACCGACCACTTGTCGGCTGCCGGATTATACACGCGAACGGTGTCGGTCAGATTGTCGTCGCCCCCCGTCAAAAGCCCGCCGATCGTCACGATCTTATTGTTGATGACCAATGTGCCGGCCTCGAAGTGCGAGGAGCTGATCGGCATGTCGCTCTTACGAATCCAACTGTCTGTCTTGGGGTTGTACTCGAGTGTGTAATTGTGCTGGACGTAGGTCGCGTCTTCGTCGGGGTTGGTGCTTTGGTGGCCGTGCTCGCCGCCGAGGATGTAGACCTTTCCGTTGACCGACGCATGGCTCATATGGTCGCCGGGCAAGGGCATGGGAGCCCGGCGGGCCCAGTCGCTGCCGGGCTGGTTGAGGTTGAGTGACCAGTGATCGGTCGCCGGGGTCTTGCGGCCGGCCTTGTCGCCGCCGACGTAGTGCAGCCAGCCGTTGACGATGAACGCCGCCCCGCCGAAACGGACGGCCGGCAAGTTGGTGAATTTCTCCCACGTGTTGGCGCTGATGCTGTAGCGCCAGCTGGTGTTGGTGCCGATGCCGTAGGTGTCGCCGAGTTGTCCGGCGACGACGTAGATGAATTTTCCGTCCGAGGCGACGCCGCTGTGATTGGCCGGGGCCGCCGACGGGAGCGTTGCCAACTGCTTCCACTGGCGCGTGGCCATGTCGTAGACGTGGACGCGGCGCTCGACCGGGAAGAAGGTGCCGCTGCCGCCCGTCGCGGTAAACCCGCCGATGGAGTAGACCTTGCTCCCCACCTGAACCACACCCGCTTCGGTGCGAGGCAGCGGCGAGCGGGGGCCGCTCTGCGACCAGGTGATGTCCGTCACCGTGGGCGACGAGCCCGGCGGATTGGAGTCGACGATGTTGAGGCGAATGGTTACGGGGGTACCTGCCGCGCCAGTAGCGCCTGAGCCGGCGAAGGGCGTGACCACCAACGTGTGAGAGCCCACGCCGGGCGTCCATGCCGCGAAGTCGCCGTTGGTGTCGCCGGCCAGCGAAAACGGGGCGAAGTTTTCTACTTTTGAAACCCCGTCGTACGTCATCCGCACGCTGCCGGTGCCGTCACTCGTCGTAATCTGGATGTTGAGTCGCCGGGTGGCGAAGCTGGCGAGGTCCAGCGTCTGCTCGGGGCCGAGGGCGCCGATCATGAGGTCGGTGTCCGCGTTGATGAGCAGCGCGCCTGTGACGGCCGGCGCGGGGTCGACCGGGGGTTGGCCGGCGGGGGTGATCTCGAGGAACGCGATCTTGTTGTTGACCGCACCGGCCCCGTTGCTGATTTCGATCCGGCCGTCGGTGACGTTGACGGTGACGCGGCCTTCGATCCACGGGTTGTTCGCCGACGGCACGCCCGCAAGCGCCGGCGTATTTTCCACGTTCATCCGGTAATCGCTGTCGAAGTTTTCGGCGTCGCCGGCGACGAGGCGGACGTTGTACGAGCCGTTGGGAACGTTGATGCCCCACAACCCGCTGCCCCCGGGCTTTTGCATGTGATTCAGGGTGTCAAACGCCTGGTTCGGCGAGCGGCTGTTGTCCCGGTCGCGGGCGTTTGCCTGATTGTTGTCCGACCACCCGTACGTCAGCCCGCCGGAACGCGTGCCGATCGAGTCGCCGTAGTCGGGAAAGAAGCCCGCGGGAACCGGTGTTCCCTGTGGCTGAAAGTTGATGCCGGCAGAAAATCCGGTCGTCACGGCGGCGGGGTCGAGCGGCGCGACGACGGGGTCCGTCATTACCGCCGGCGCCAACGGCGCGCTTTGCAGTTGAACCGCGTCGGCAACAGGCGGCGTGCCCAGGCACTTCGCGCAGGCCCCACACATGCACCCCCCGCCGGCGATCGCAACGTACATGTCCGGCGCATACCAATATTGCCGCTGCTCCAGAGACTCCATCCGCGGGGTACGCGCTGGTCTCCCGCGATTGCCGCTCAAGCGGGCCGGCTTCTGATTCGGCTGCAACATTCCGAAAACTCCTTCTCCACCGACAACGGCGACAGCACCGAGATAATCATCGCCGCCCGCGCGACGCGAGGAAAAATGGCTCAACGCGATAAAAACCCGGCGGCGCGGATAGCCGGACACGGATCGCCGCCTGAAGGCGACGTGATCTGTTTCTAACCAGCAGCAATCTGCCGACAGGCGGTGCGGTTGCGACGGCAAGCGTCAGGCCGACCGTGACGAAGCGACGGGAATCTCGTTCCCCGCCCGGTAGGCTGATACAGCCGCCCGTCGAACGAAGCACCGTGAAGACTCGTTTTGAGAAGTACCACCCTGTTGCGACACGGTGGTCGGTCGATCCTATCAAACTGCTCGACTCCAGCCAACCATTTCTTCCCGACACACGACGTGGCGGCATTAGCAGCAAATAATTACCCAAGAACGATTTGTGAGCCGACTAATTCCAGTTACAGACGTCTTTCTGGCTTCAAGAATAGGCAAAGACGGGCGAGTTGTGCCGGTGGCGCGGGCGACCGAACGATTTCTCGTGCCTCTGGCGAATAGCCGGTGACCTTTCCGCCGACTCAACCGATGGCGGCAGAATCAAACGAAAGTCCCCCAGCTTCACCCCAATAAGGTGATGCTCAGCAGCAGCGGAAGGCCAACGAGCCCGCCGCCACCGTCGCGGCCTTCGTAGGACGCTAAGGCGATGTTGTGCGAGCCCGGCGTCAGCGCGGCGAACGGGAGGACGTCGGTCCCGTTTTCACCGGCGATGGTGTACGGGGCAAAGTTTTCCAGCCGCACTTTGGCCACGCCGTCGAAGTCGAACCGCACGCTGCCGAACACGCCAGTGGTTGCGGCGCGAAGGCTCAGGTTGCGTGTCGGCAACGTTCGCAGGTCGAGTGTCATCCCATTGCTGAGCGACAGCAGCGGCTGGTCGTTGTCGGCGTTGACGAGCGTCAAGCCGACTACGCCGGGACCGGGGTTCACCTCTCCGGGCGACGTGTCGATGATCCTCAACGTGATCGTGAAAGGAGGATCGACGACCACGCCGGTGGCGTTGGCGCCGGAGTATGGGGTCATGCGGACGATGTAAGTCCCCGGAGTGAAGCCGGCGAACGGGAGCGCTTTGCCGCTCGAATCTTCTCCGGCCAACGTGTACGGCGCGAAGTTTTCGATTCGGACGGTGCCGCCGAACTCCATCTTCACGCTGCCGAGAAGACCCGACGTGTCGGCGCGAAGGCTGAACTTTCTGGTCGAGAAGTTACGCAGGTCGAGCGTTTCGCTGCCAAGTTGCCCGATCGCCGCGCCGGTTTCGGCGTTCATCAGGGTAATCCCGACGACCCCTCTCGCCTGGCCTGAGCCGGTGTCGGTAACGGTGAAGGTGCGGGCGATCGTGCCGAGGGCCGTGCCCGCTCCGTTTGCGCTGGCATACGCCGTCGCTGTAATCGTGTGCGTGCCGACCCCCAGGCCGAGCGGCAGCAAATCAGTCACATTCTGGTCGCCGCCGATGGCGTAGGGGGCAAAGTTTTCGGTGCGGTAGTTGCTGTTGCCGTCGAGGCCCCAGCGCACGCTGCCGATCGAGCCGGAGGTGTCGGCCCGGACGGTGAGGTTGGTGACGCCGAGGGCGGCGTAGCTGATGTCCTGATTGTTTTCTAAGGCGCCGATGCCCTGGTCGGTGTCGGCATTGATGAGCGTCAGCCCGGCCAGCGTGCTGATGGGCGTGGAATCGAAGCCGCTCGCGGCGCCGTTGTAACCGATGGTTGAGAAGCTCAGCCGGGTGCCGGTCACGCCGTTGGTGAGATAGATTCTCCCGTCGTGGTAGCCACTCACGCCGCCGAGCGTTTCGACGGGCAAGCGGTCGGCGAGGGTCGTCCACCGGTTGGACTTGGGGTCGAAAACCCGGACGAGATCGGTGGGCGTATCTTTCTTGATCATTCCGCCCATCACGACGATTTCCCCGTTGATCACCTGCACCATGCCTTCGTTGTGCGAGGTGCCGGGGGTCATGTCTGCCTTGCGCGTCCACTTGTCCACCGGGGGATCGTATTCAAAAAGATAATTGTGCTGGATGTATTGCGCGTCCGTCGTATCGACCAGTCCGCCGTGGTCGTGTTCGCCGCCGACGGCGTAGAGCTTTCCTCCTGTGACGGCGTGGGCAATGTGGTCGCCGCCCAGAGGAAGCGGCGCTTTGAGGACCCAGCCAGTGGCGGGACGGTTCACGTCGAGTTCCCAGTGCGTGGTCTGCACCGTGACCCGGTCGGCGGCGGACCCGCCATAGAAATGGAGCTTGCCGTTGAGATAGGCCAACGCTCCGCCAAATCGGACAGCCGGTAGGGATACGAAACGTTCCCACTTGTTAGCCGCGATGTCGTAGCGGAAGGAGTCAGCGGTGCCGTGCCGGACCGCGCCACCGATCTGTCCCGCAACAACATAAATGTACTTTCCGTCGGAGGCGACGCCGGCATGGGTAGTCGCGGCATCCGGCGGGAGCGAGGCGAGCTGCGCCCATTTACGGGTCGCCATATCGAAAACGTGCGAGCTAGAGGTCACTTCGCGGTCGAACACTCCGTTATACCCGCCGATGACGTATACCTTGCTACCGACCTGCACAGCGCCGGGCTCATTACGCTTCATCGGCGCCGCTTCAGCGCTGCTCGACCACTTTAGTGAGGGCGGCTGCTGGAGCGTGGCCCCTCCCGGCTTGAGGAGGGTGATTCGGTCGGCGCCGTGTTCGACGACGTAGAGGTTGCCGGGGCCGACGTGCTCGGCGATGTCGAGCGGGTCCACGAAGCCGGTCAGGCCCGAGACCCCGGTCTTCACGCCGCTCGCGGAGAGGTTGCCGCTGGAATCGGGCTTGAGGACGAGGATGTCGTCTCCGCCGCTGAAGCGGACGACGAGCATGCTACCTTTGAGCTTTCCGGCGAACGTGTTGGACTTGTACTCGATGATGCCGTTGGGCGAACGGTTTGGGCCGAAGCTGTAGATGGCCGGGTCCCAGTCCGCGTCGGGCCGAACGCCGACGGGGTAGGCGGGGACTTCGAATTTGTCGTTGCCGCTTGTTGGATTGCCGCCGTTGAGCACGTATTCGCCGCGGCTGGGGTTGGGGTGGCCGTAGTACTTGTCTTTGCGGATTTTGAAGAGCCAGTCGTCTTCGTTCTGGGCGACGTTCGTCAGACCCGGCGCTCCCCCGCCGGCGGGCGTGTTGCCGCCGGGCGCGCTGCCGTTGGTGGGGGCGTAGAGGTTGCCGTTGCTGTGCCACAGGATGTCGTAGGCGTTTCGGACGCCGGTCGCATACAGCGTGACCGGCGCGCCCGACGCGAACGGGTTGTACGTGCCGCCTTCTGCGGTTTTGACGTTCAGCGCGCCCTTGCCCTGGGCGATGCGTGTCGTAATAGCGGCGGTGTTGACGCGCAGGATAGCCGCCGACAGCAAATGCTCGGAGCGCATGCCCCACGTGCTGTCGGGTGCGCCCATGGCGTTCATGCTGCCTTGGGCGATGTATAGGCGTTTTTGCGAATCGAAGTCAATCTGGTTGGTGAGGTGATCGC
>JBKJRK010000349.1:0-5427 GCA_046593135.1 Tepidisphaeraceae bacterium
AGCCGGGGGAATGATTTTCCTGCAGGCCGACGGGGACAGCGCGGAGTTTGACGTTTTTGCCAAGCAGTTCGCCGCGACACTGTTCCCGCAATACCCGATGACCGACCTGCCGGACAATCACGCCCTGTACGCCGCGCACTACAAAGTCGAGCCGCGTCCGCCGATGAAGGCCGTCACGAACGGGTCGCGCGTGCTGATTCTGTATTCGCCGAAAGACGTCACGCGCTCCTGGCAGATGCGCGACACGCGAGGGAAGAAGAACCTGTTCGAGTTCGGCGTCAACCTGTTCGTCTACGCGGCGGGCAAGCGTGACCTGCGTAACCGTCTCAGTTCCCCGTACGTCTCGCCGCCGCAAGAAAAGCCGCCGCTCGGCAGCATCGGGGTCGCACGCCTGAAGTATGAAGGCGACTGGGACCCCGAACCGGGCGCGTGGCGACGTTTCGCCAATTGGTTCGCGCGGCAGACGGGCACGGGTCTATCCGTCGATGCCGTTCCACTCAGTAGTCTCGCGCCCGGCGTAGCGCCGTTCGCGCATCTCACCGGGCTCGCCCCCCGGAAGTTCAGCCCCGAAGAAACCGCCGCCCTCCGTGCTTATGTTGACGCCGGCGGCGTCGTGTTCATCGACGCCTGCGGCGGCGGTCACGCTTTCCTCGACTCTGCCAAGGCGGCACTGGCCGCAGCCTTCCCCGACCAACCTCTCAAACCCTCGTCGAAAGACCACCCCCTCCTCCAAGCCGGCCCCCCGGGCATGGAAGACCTCGGCAAACCCCGCCTCCGCCCCTTCGTCCTCGAACGCGCCGGCGCCAACGTCGCGGCCCACGTGCAAATTTTAGAGTCCGGCAAGGGCGTTGTTCTTTTCAGCGACTTCGACGTCATCAGCGGCCTGCTCGGCACGTTCACCTGGGGCATTAGCGGCTACGAGCCGGCGTACGCGCAGTCACTCATGAAGAACATGATCTTCTGGACAACAGATCGCGCGGCGGGCGGGGAAGTCAAAGGTCAACAGTAAGTCGCACAACAGTCTTCTACTGCGATCCTGATACCTATAGAACCCACCCGCCGTCAGGCGAACACGTCTCACGCTTGGGCAATATTTTCTAATACAGGCGACTTTTTGATACAGGCAGTGTCTCTGCACACCGGGTTCTTTTAGCATCCAGACGTCTCACGTCCCGGCGAACCAACCCTGAATAATGTTCCCCGGCGTATGCCCCAATTCGCGGCCGAACGCGCCGGTTCCGGGGAGCGTGATGAACGCGCCGCCGGCGGAGAGGGTGACGCCGGTGAAGGGGTCGAAGGTCACTTGGTTGCCGGCGGGGGCCGTCGAGAGAAGGGGGCTGATGACGTTGACGCCGGGGCGGATGTTGAAGCCGCTGGTGTCGAGGGGGAAGCGATGGCCGAATCCGGCGGGGTGGCCGACGAGATCGGGGAAATTATCGGTCATGTCGGCGCCGGTGCCGCCGGCGAGGAAGTCGAGGCCTTCGTTGCCGGTGAGTTCGTCGTCGCCGGCGTCGCCGAAGAGGCGGTCGTTGCCGGCCGAGCCGAAGAGCAGGTCGTCGCCGGAGCCGCCGTGCATCACGTCATTGCCGGCGCCGCCGGTGAGAATATCCTCTGCCTGTCCGCCGGTGATGCGGTCATTACCGTCCCCGCCGTCGACGACGGCGTGGACGGTCAATTTGCAAAGGTTGATGCGGTCATTGCCCGCCAGGCCGGCGACGCGCACTTCGTCAACGTCTCCACGGTTAACGGCTGTCCGGTCGGATCCGACGCGCACCGTCAGCGTCGCCCCGCGCGCGGTGATCGCAATCGCGTCATTCAGACCGGTGCCTTCGACGGTCAACAACCCGTCTGCCAGCGTCACGGCAAAAAGTCGGCGGGTCTCGAGCGTCTCGACAAAATCTGCGTGATTCATCGGCGGCCATCCATCCTACGCTGAGCCGCGTACCGGTTGATCCGATCGACGGCTAAATTGGTGACCGCGACTCGGAAACAGTCTGGGGCAAACTCGGCCCTGCGGGATGCCCTAACCAGCAACCGGGTGTTTCAGAATCGTGCGCGCCTATTTAGGAGCCAACCGCGGGGCTCACGGCGCCACACCATTTGATTACACCTAAAGCGTACCGGGATTACCGGACGTGATGAACACGAAAACCGCGAGCACCGAAACACCCGGCCGCCAACGCGACGGGCGGCGTGGACTGTATCGATTATGCCGGCGCGCCGAACCAAGCCGTTTCAGCATCGCCGAGCGGCGGGTCGTTGCCGCCTGGAACATGTCGCATTCCCCGCACGAACCGCACGACGCGCCCGGACCCACCCGCCGGGCTGCGCGGTTATCCCGAAACGCCTTGCCCGGGCGGCGGGATGTAATCGACAGTGGAGTTGGCGAGCGGCTTTCCACCCGAGAATGCCCGCCGCCGTGGAGGCCAAATGCCCAACGCGTTTTTGGACATGAACGATCAAGAAATCGTCGCAACGAGCCAGCTGTTCGGACTCCTGGGCGATTCGACGCGCGTCAGGATTCTGCTGCTGCTGTGCCGCGGGGAGCTAAACGTGTCCCGGCTGTGCGCCGCGCTGGGCCTGCCGCAGCCGACGGTCAGCCACCACCTCGGCCTGCTTCGCCGCGGCGGCTTTCTTACAAGCCGGCGCGAAGGGAAATCCATCTACTACGCGCCCGACGAAAAACTCCGGATGATCGAGGACAGCGAACTTGCAATCAACGGCGCCGCCGGAATTTGCGCCCGAATTACCTGTTAAATCTTATTGAATCGAAACCCCGCGCGCGGGCGACCGGCAGATGCGCAAGCGCGCGACGCGTAAAGCGCTCCGTTTCCGCGCATCACGTGCGCCACGTCCGTGCGTACCCGTAATCCAAGACCCGCCTTGTTCGAATTCTCTAAACAACCCACGCGAGCGGGGGTAACGCAGAGAGTTGGAGTCCTGTGGGGTGTACGAGCGGGCTTGGCTGGCGGAGGGTTCATGCGCCGAATGAGTGTGATCGTGGTGGGGGCGTTGACCTGTCTGCTTCTGGGCGCTTCCGAACCCCCGAAGCCTTTCACGCCGGTCGGAGCAACGGCGAAGGAATTTCTTTGTCTGGGGCGAAAAACGGAGTTGGGAAACCTTCTCCTTCCCGCGCAAATCACCGCCGCGGACCAGCCGCTGCTCGCTTCGCCCGTCCGCATTGTCAGCGAGCCGGACATTTTTTCCGCGCTGAGCGGCACGGCGGAAGTCGTTGATTCCACGCCCGATTCGGCGCGCTGGAAATGGGACGGAGAGTCGGCGGACGTTTCCGTCCGCGGCACGATGACGGCCAACTGCGACGGCTTTTGTTGGTATGAAATCCGGCTCACGCCGAAGCACCCACTGACCTTGCGTTCGCTCCGTCTCGAAATTTCACGCGTCAAAAACACCGCGCGCTATTTTCACTCCGCGGATTACAGCTGGTCGAATGTTTCCCAAGGCTTGCCCGAGCTCGGCGGGAAATGGGCCGGGGCGTTTAAGCCGTACATCTGGCTCGGGGACGAAGCGCGTGGACTGGCCTGGTGTGCGGAGTCGGACGAAGGCTGGGGTCTGAAAGAACCGGCCAAAGCGCTGGGCGTCGAAACGCGCGACGAGGTCGTCTCCTTCACGGCGACCTTGCTGGACCATGAAAAAGTATTCGACGGGACCGTGACGTTTCAATTTGGTTTACAGGCCAGCCCGGTCAAACCCGTGTCGTTTGGCTGGCGCGCCGGGGCCCGAATCCTGCACAACATCCATTACGAGTCGTGCCTACCAGGTTCGGACGGCCGCTGCGAGCTCGACACCCTGCGCGACGGCGGGGTGAAAACGGTCGTCATTCACGACGACTGGACCCAGTATTTCGGTCAGATGGTTCCGTCGGACTCGAAACAGCTCCGCCAACTTATTGACGCCTGTCATGCGCGCGGCATGCGGCTGCTGGTTTACGTCGGGTATGGCGTCGCGCGCGCCGCACCGGAAATGCAGGGCAAGCATGACGCGTGGTCGGTCTTGCCATTGATTCCATGGGACCCGAGTTACAAACCCGAAACGCGCGGCTTCGACGCCGCCTGCCCAAACAGCGGCTGGGCGAATTGGCTGGTCGCGGGAACGGATCAATTATTTGCCGATTTCGATCTCGACGGCCTCTACTTCGACGGCACGACGGCCGCATGGCCCTGCCAAAACCCGGCGCACGGCTGCGGCTGGAAGGACGGACAGGGCAACCTCCACACCGGCTATCCAATGCTCGCGGCGCGCCAGCTCATGCGGCGCATCGCCGACGCGGTGCATCGACACAAGCCTGATGCGATTCTCGACGCGCACATGTCGTCCAACTTCACGCTGCCCACGCTGGCGTTTTGCGACAGCGTCTGGAACGGCGAACAATTTGAATCCCACACGGCGGGGGAAAAATTTGAAGTGCCTTTGCACGCCTTCCGCACCGAGTTCATGGGTTATGCGCAGGGTTTGGACGCGGAATTTCTCTGCTACGAGAATCGTCCCTTCACCTTCCACGAAGCCGTCACACTCGCGTGGCTGCACGGGGTGGAAGTGCGGCCGTACGTGCAGAGTCTCGCGAAAGTGACGCCCATCTGGCGCGCGATGGATCGCTTCGGGGTCACAAACGCCGACTGGCGGCCCTATTGGTCCGAGCATCCGGTCGCGAGCACTGATACCGACGCGGCGAAAGTCAGCGCCTGGAGGAAGGACGGCGGCGCGCTGCTGTTCGTCAGCCACCTGGAACGCAAGCCGGCCACCGTCCGCGTCCGCGTGGATTCGGGCAAACTTGGCTTGAAGACCTTCAAGGTTGAAGACGCCTTGACCCGAACGCCGCTGGTGGTGCAGGACGGAGCGGTTGAATTGACGTTCAGCGGCATGAGCTATCGTCTCATCGAAATCCAGCCGTGACACAACCCGAATTTCGCTGGCAGTGACCATTCCGACACGGAGACGGTTGCATCTTCCGGCCCTCGATGCGGTCGTCCGACGGGTCCGAATTCGTAGGTGCCATCAGCCGTTCCCCCACACCCGATATCTATTGACGGTTAAACGATTCATCCATTGGGGTTGGCAGTGACGATTTTATTTGCAACCGCGGGGCTTTCGTTTACACTCCGCGCCTGCGTTCCGGTCGGCGGCTCCCGGTAAGGGGGGCGGCTTGGCCGGGGACGAATTTTTTATCGGTGCGGAGAGGCGGACGGAAATACCGCTCCCACCGAGGCTCGTACCCGCGCGCGGGCGCGTGGACTGAGACGGACGACACCCAGGACTTTCACCAACCGGTTCTCCCGCGCATGCCCCGACGATTCGTCCAAGAACGACTGCCGGCCCGCCGTGGAAACACGGCTGGTTCCGGGCGGAACGGCTTCCGCCCGGACGATGACGCCCAATCCTCTCACACGCAGGACGTGGCCCTGCGTGCAT
>JBKJRK010000350.1:0-10842 GCA_046593135.1 Tepidisphaeraceae bacterium
CACGGCGGCATGCGCGAGTTGCAAACGAAGGTTCTCGACGCCGAAGACACAATGTCGCTCATGAAGTCGATCACGCCGGAGCGAATTCAGCAGGAGTTTGAAGAGTCCGGCTCCGGCGACTTCGGCTTCGCGTACGGCGACGCGGCGCGCTTTCGCGTCTCGATCTTCAAGCAGAAGGGCGTCGCGAGCCTTGTCCTACGTCGAATTCCGAACAACATCATGACCTTCGACCAGATCGGCCTGCCGAAGATGGCCGAGCAGATCTGCCGCCGGCCGCGCGGGATTTTTCTCGTGACCGGCCCGACGGGCTCGGGCAAGACGACGACGCTCGCGGCGATGATCAACTGGATCAACGAGACGTTCGACAAGCACATCATCACGATGGAAGAGCCGATCGAGTACTACCACCAGCACAAGAAGAGCATCGTCGTGCAGCGCGAGATCGGGGTGGACGTGCCGAGCTTTCCGGAGGCCCTGCGGCGCGCGTTGCGTCAGGACCCGGACGTGATGCTGGTCGGGGAAATGCGCGACCTGGACACGATCTCGTCGGCCATCACCGCCGCCGAAACCGGCCACTTGGTGTTCGGCACGCTGCACACGTCGGGGGCGGCTTCGACGATCAACCGCATCATCGACGCGTTCCCGACCGACCAGCAGGAGCAGGTCCGCGTGCAGCTCGCCGGCAACCTCATCGCGGTGCTGAGCCAGACGCTGTGCCCGCGCATCGACCAGGAAGGCGTCCTGGCCGCGTACGAGTTCATGTACGTGACGCCGGGCATTCAGAACCTGATCCGCGAAAACAAGAGCTTCCGAATCGACTCGGAAATCCAGACCGGCAAGCGCTTCGGCATGCAGTTGTTGGACGACAATTTGTACATGAATTTCCAGGCGGGCAAGATCAGCGCCGAGGAGGCGATCGACAAGAGCCGCAACCCGGGGATGATGGTCGACAAAATGCAGCGTGCCGGCCTGGACGTGCAGAAGAAGGAAGAGGGAATCGACCCCGACGAAGGCCCCGGCGGGCCTCCGGTCGCGGCCCCGCCGCCGCCCCCGGGCGGCGCCCCCAGCGCCGCCGCCGTCGAAGCCGAACGGCTAGCGCAGGTAGAGGCCAACCGCCAGCGGATGCTCCGGATGCAGCAGAAGAAATAAAAACGTCCGTAGTCAGTAGTCCGTAGCTACGGACTACGGACTACTGACTACTGACGAGGCCCACTCAATGTCCCGAATCACCCCACCCCCGCCCTCGACCCCGTCCGGCTCGCCGGAGGATCCGGACAAGCGTCCGGCGGGGGCAGCCCAGCCGGGCCCGCGCCCGGGGATGCCCGCGCAGAAGCCGAATGTAACGACGCCGATGGCGCCGTCGGTCGGCGCGAGTGCTCCTCCGACGGCGGCCGGTCAACCGGCGAATAAAGTCGCTCCGGCCGGCGCGGCCCGGCCCGCCGGCGGCGCGGCCCCCGGCGCGGGCGCAAAGATCCCGGGGCACATTGCGCCGGGCAGCCTTCCCGCTCCCGCGGCCGCCGGGGTCGGCGGTGCGCGAGGCGGCGGCGGGGCAGTGGCGACGGGCGCCGGCGGCGGGGCAGTGGCGACGGGCGCCGGCGGCGCCGGTGGTACTCCCATTGAAGAACTAAAAGGCCGCCCGCTCGGCCGCATCTTGACCAAGATGGGAAAGGTCACACGCGAGCAGGTCGTTGAAGCCCTGAATTTCCAAAAGGGTAAGGGCGGGGCCATCGGTCGAATCCTCATCGACCTCGGCTACGTCAAGGAAGCCGACGTCAACTACGGCCTGGCCGCGCAGCTCGGCTACGAGTTCATCAACCTCGAAGGCCGGACCATCACGCCGGAGATGATCAAGGCCGTCCCCGCCCAAATCGCGACGACCCAGAAGGTGCTGCCGATCGCGTTCGATGCCGCCAAGAAGAAGCTCACGATCGCGATGGCGAATCACGAAAACTTCCGCGCCATCGACGACCTCCGCTCCCTCATGGGCTTTGACGTCAAGGCGGTTCTCGCCGAGCCCGAGCAGCTCGAGAAGCTCATCAATAAGCACTACCAGGCCGCGTCCGAAGGCCTCTCCGACATCCTCGGCGAGATGGCCAACGACGACTCGCTCAAGGACCTGAAAAACCGCGGCGAGTCGATCGACCTCGAAGACATGAAGGCGGCGGCCGACTCCAACCCGGTACGCAAGCTGATCAACCTCGTGCTGTTGCAGGCCATCAAAGACAAGGCCTCCGACATCCATTTCGAGCCGTTCGAGGACGAGTTCAAGATGCGGTACCGCATCGACGGCGTGCTCTACGAGATGATGCCTCCTCCGTCGCATATCGCTCCCGCCATCAGCTCGCGCATCAAGGTCATGGCCAACCTCGACATCGCCGAGCGGCGTGTTCCGCAGGACGGCCGCATCGAGCTGAGCGTCAACAACCAGCCGATCGACCTGCGCGTCAGCGTGCTGCCCACGATGTTCGGCGAGTCGGTCGTCATGCGCGTGCTCGACCGCAGCAACGTCAGCCTCGACCTCGACAAGCTCGGCATGCGCGAGGACGAACTGAACACGACGCGTCAGCTCATTCACAAGCCCAACGGCATCGTTCTCGTCACCGGCCCGACCGGCTCGGGCAAAACGACCACGTTGTATTCCGCCCTCCGCGAGCTGAACGACATCACGACGAAGCTGATCACCGCCGAGGACCCGGTCGAGTACGACATCGACGGGATCGTCCAGTGCCAGATCAAACCCGAGATCGAACTGACGTTCGGCCGGATTCTCCGCAGCATGCTGCGTCAGGACCCCGACACGATTCTGGTCGGCGAAATCCGCGACAAGGAAACGGCGGAAATCGCCGTGCAGGCGTCGCTAACGGGCCACTTGGTCTTCAGCACCCTGCACACTAACGACGCCCCGTCGGCCATCGCCCGTCTGCTCGACCTCGGCTTGGAGCCGTTCCTCGTGACGGCGACGCTTGAAGGCATCGTCGCCCAGCGCTTAGTTCGCAAGATTTGCCTGAACTGCAAAGAGGAATACACGCCCGCCGAGGAGCAGCTCATGGAACTCGAGCTCCGCAGCGAAGACGTGCAGGGCCGGCGGTTCTGGTACGGCAAGGGCTGCGAAAGCTGCAACAACACCGGCTACCGCGGCCGCCAGGGCTTGTACGAAATCATGCTGCTCGACGACGCGATGCGTGACATGATCATCAAACACGCCAGCACCCAGGTCCTCCGCCACGAAGCCAAGAAGCGCGGCATGCGCACCCTCCGCCAAGGCGGCCTGATGTCCATCTACGACGGCGTCACGAGCATCGAGGAAGTGGTGCGCGAGACGATCATGGAAGAAGGATGATCGAGCGTCTGTCACGCACGAAACGCGCTCCGGCACGGAACCCGGAGCGTATGCGTTTATGCTGTTTCCCCGCTCGAATGAGGCACATGCGATTGCCTTGACTGACGAGCCGCTCAAGGTTGTGTTTGACTGCAACGTGCTCCTTCAAGCAGCGGCCCGGCTGCGGCATGTCTGAATTTTGTACGAAGCGGACACCTTTGGCTGATCGTCAATCTTGCGCGAGTGCGGTTGTCTTGATACGGACAAGCGTTTTCCCCTCCGCCGGTGTTCTCTATACTGCCGTCATGGCCAAGCGAAACCTCACCGCCCCCAAGACGTTTGAAGAAGGCCTTCAGGAGCTCGAGCAGATTCTCGCGGAGATCGAGAGCGGCGAGATGGGGCTGGAGGAGAGCCTGGCGAAATACGAGCGGGGGAATTTTCTCATCCAGCATTGCCGCACGGTGCTGAACTCAGCCGAGAAGCAAATCGAGTTGCTCAGCAAGGCGCCCGACGGCGGGCTCCACGCCGAGGCGATGGCGCCGCCGCCGTCGTCGGTACAGGCGGACGAGTAAGTTCAAAGCATGAACGAGCGGCCGGTTGCGGGTATAATGGCACGGGAATGACCGAACCCATGCTTATGGAGAGTCCGACCGCGCTGGATCTTCTCAAACGCCACGGCCACGCCGTCGAGCAGCATCTGGCCGGGCTGCGCGACCGCTCGGTCGCGGCGCCGGGACGGCTCGTGGAAGCCGTTGAATACAGCTTGATGGCGGGGGGCAAGCGCCTTCGGCCGGCACTGGTGCTGGAAACGGCATGGGCATGCGGCGCGACGTCGAGCAACCGATCGGCTTTGGCCGCCGCCGGGGCGATTGAGCTCATTCACACCTTCAGCCTCGTTCACGACGATCTTCCCGCGATGGACGACGACGACCTCCGCCGGGGCCGACCGACGAACCACAAGGTTTTCGGCGAAGCCATGGCGATTCTCGCCGGCGACGCGATGGTCACACTGGCGTTCGAGCTGATCGCGACCGACGCCGAGCCGGCGGTTGTTCCCGCGCTCGTGCGCGAGCTGGCGGCGGCGAGCGGACCGGTCGGGATGATCGGCGGGCAGGTGCTCGATATCGATGGGGAAAATGTCTCCCTGTCACTCAACGAGTTACGCCAGCTGCACGCGATGAAAACCGGGGCCTTGCTCACCTGCGCCTGCCGAATGGGCGCCATTGCCGCCGGTGCCGATAGCGCGAAGCTGGGAGCCGTGACGGCGTACGGGCGGCATCTCGGGTTGGCATTTCAGATTGTCGATGACGTGCTCGACGTCACCAGCACCCCCGAACAAATGGGCAAGGCCACCGGCAAAGACGCCGCCAAGGGCAAGAACACCTACCCGAGCCTCATCGGCCTCGAAGCCAGCCGGCAAACCGCCGCCGAGCAACTGGAAGCGGCAATCGCCTCAGTTCAGATCCTCGGTGACCGCGGAATCGGGCTGCAAAATCTGGCCCGTTTCGTTGCTGACCGGCAGTCGTAAGACGGAGCGTGACGCTGCTGCAAACCGTGCCGCCATCATGGTTTCAGGGCGTACTCCCGCCGCCCCGACCACGGCACTTCGCTTCGCGGGCGGCGTGTCGGTAGGATGAGGATGTTATATGGATCGGGATTAATGCGTGCGCGTCACGTCTCAATTTTCCAGCCGGCAGGGCCGCTTCAGCGGCCCTGAACCCGCGCGAGGATTAATCACGATCCGTATTACAGAGCTTCTGAAAGTTGTGGCAGGGGCGTCGGGCCGTATTATGAGGTTGAGTGCCGACGGGCGGTTGTTTGGGTAAAACGCTCGCGCCGCGACGGAACGCGGGTGAACGAGTTTTCGGAGGTCCAGCGCAGGATGTCATTGCTCCAACAGATCAAGTCGCCGGCCGACGTGCGAAAGCTCTCGGCCGACCAGCTCGCCGCATTGGCCGCGGACATGCGCACCGCGATTTTCGACGCCGTCAGCCGCAACGGCGGCCACTTGGCGTCGAACCTCGGCGTGGTCGAGCTAACTCTCGCGCTGCATTACGTCTACGACTTCGGCCCTTACCCCGCCGGCCCCGACCGCCTGCTGTGGGACGTCGGCCATCAGTGCTACCCGCACAAGATGCTCACCGGCCGGGCCGGCCAGTTCGAGCGCCTGCGCAAGAAGGGCTCTGTCTCCGGCTTCCCGTCGCCGGACGAGTCGCCGTACGACCTTTTCGCCGTCGGCCACGCCGGCACCTCCATCTCGACCGCCGTCGGGATGGCCCGCGGCGACGGCGCGCTCAAGCGCAACAACCACGTCGTCGCCGTCGTCGGCGACGCCTCCATCGTCAACGGCCTGGCTTTCGAAGGACTCAACAACGCCGGCACGTTAAAGCGGCAACTCTTGCTTATTCTGAACGACAACGGGATGAGCATCTCGAACCCGCAAGGTGCTTTCTCGCAATACCTTGAGAGAATTCGCGTCTCGACCACGTACGAAGAATTCAAACGCTTCAGCGAAAAGCTCGTCTCCAAGCTCCCCACCGGCGTGGCCCATCCCATCGAACACGCCTGGGACGCCTTGTGCGCATCCGTCAAATCGGGCATGTGGAACGGCGCGATGTTCGAGTCGATGGGCATCAAGTACATGGGCCCCATCGACGGCCACGACCTCCCCGGCCTCATCAACTTCCTGGCCGAGATCAAGCACGTCAACAAGCCCGTGCTGCTTCACATTAAGACCAAAAAAGGCCAAGGCTACGAGATCACCACGACCGAGCCGACCCGCTTTCACAGCCCGGCCTCCTTCGTCGTCAACGGCTGCCGGGTCGAGATCAACAAGTCCAGCGGAAAATCCTGGACGACCGCCTTCGCCGACGCCATGATTTCCCTCGCGAAATCCGACCCCCGCGTCTTCGCCCTCACCGCCGCCATGCCCGACGGCACCGGCCTCTCCAAATTTGAGAAAGAATTCCCCGACCGTTACATCGACACCGGCATCTGCGAGTCCCACCTCGCCGCCATGGCGGCGGGGATGACCAAGTCCGGCCTGCGCCCGTTCGCCGCCATCTACTCGACGTTCGTTCAACGCTGCTTCGACCAGATCTGGCAAGAGGTTGTGCTCAACGGCCAGCCCGTCGTCTTCGCCATGGACCGCGCCGGCTTCGTCGGCGACGACGGCGCCGTCCACCACGGCTTCTGCGACCAGGCCTTCCTCCGCCCCCTGCCCGGCATCGTCCTCATGGCCCCCAGCGACGAAGCGGAGCTCAACCGCTGCCTCCGCCTCGCCCTGTCGCTCGAAACCGCTAGCGCCCTGCGCTACCCGCGCGACCAAGTCCCCGCGTGCGATTTCGAAACTGTCATCGAAGAACCCCTGCGTCCGGCCGCCGCCGAAGAATGGACGGTCGGTAAATCCCGGGTCCTCCGCGAAGGCACACAGGGGGGGGATGCCACGATCATCGCTTACGGCGCCCTGGCGTTAAACGCCATGGTCGCCGCCGAAGAGCTGACGGCCGAAGGCCTCAGCGTCGGCGTCATCGACGCCCGTTTCTGCAAGCCCGTCGACGGCGACATGCTTTCGCGCACCCTCCGCCCCGGCCACCCCGTCCTCACACTCGAAGACCACGCATTGCAGAATGGCTTCGGCACCGCTGTCCTTGAATACGCCGTCACCCACGGCCTCCCGACCGAGCACATCACCCGCCTCGGCATGCCCGACCGCCTGATCGGCCACGCCACGCGGAAAGAACAGCTCACGGAAGTGGGCCTGGACCCCGCCGGCATCGCGCGGAGCGTGAGGGATGCGGTGCGAGCGGCGGAAACCGCCGACGAGCGCGTGCCGTTGTAACGCATCAGCTTCGTCAGGCTGATACTTCAGACACAACGACGAGTCCAGGGATACCAGCAAGTGCTTGCTGTTGTGCGTGACCGCATGTGCCCGAACTACTCAAGCAGATCGCGCCATTGATCCGGCCCGCCCTTTCGGAGTCCTCCGGTTATATTCTGAATGGATTGGACCCGAGTGGAACGGCTAAAGCCTGTAGCCGAACCGAGCCAGGACCTTGCCATGATTGCGGCCAAGCTCGAACTACTATAGACACATGCATGAGATCGCAGACCGCGCGGTGCTTCGTATACAATCAATAGTTTCGCTTTGTGACGATAAACTGAATTGTAAAACGCGGGTCCGGATTCCAACGATGTTGAACTAACTTGTAGAGTCTAATTGTTCCTGCCGTAGCGTGAAGCCAGTCCGCCGATTTAGCACCAGGGGAGGCGCACGGATGTATGCAATTGGCCGTCTGAAAATATTATATTATTGACGCCTTGCACATTGTTGTAATAGACAAAGCTCATTAGTATGCCACACCTCCGAGAAGACGGCGAGTTTCCGGTGCGACCCGGCGGTGCCCGTATCCTACTGAGTTCGGGCGCTCTTTGGCACTTCCCAGCTAACCGCGATGACTCGTCTGGTCACGGTTGGAGCCAGGCGAACACGCTTCTCTGACGACGTTCGATCCTGGGAAAAATGATCAATTGCCCGGCGGGGCCAGCGGTGAATTCCAAGGCGGTATGAGCGCTTCTCGGTGGGACAAACGGCACGCGAATTTAGACCAATTTTTCATGAGCAGGGTTCAGGCGGCAGCCATGAATCATGTAGTGACGCTCAAGCCTCATCGGCGCCATCTGTTGCAAGCCGCGCGCGGTCCCCCGTGTGAAGAAATGATACAACGCCGCCGCCTTTCAGCCGTCGTCCGTACGGCGACGTCTTTCCGTAAAGGTGGCGCGAAATGAATGAACTAGACAAGGGCAATTGACGACTGGACGAAGGAGTAATGGTTATGAATCTGCAATCGATCAACAGGCTGATGCCCCGCAAAGCGGCGATAATCCTTGTGGCGGCAATGTTTACTTTGGTGTCGGCGCCACAGGCCAAAGCTCACCTCGGCGACTTTTATACACAGCAACAAAAGTGTAGAAATTTCATGCTAGCTTGGGCCTCGGCGAATGGCGCGACCCAGGTCGCGGAGTATTCCATGGACAGCCATGTGCACGGGGACCACAGTCGCAAATTCCTCTTTCGGGTTTGGTGGGGGAGTACGTCGTATTACTATTACGTAAAGATCACCCACGAGTACGTCATTTTCAACAGCCCTGAACCCGCAGTGTAACCCAAGCCTGCTGGTCTAAGTCGGCAGCCGAGGCCGGTGAATGAAGTTACCGGCTGCGAGCAGTTCGAAATGACCGCGCCGGCCCCGTATGACGGGGCCGGCGCGGCTGCTTTATCATCCGCCGGCGGCAGGAACGACCATTGGGCGCCGAGGAGGGCACGCCGGGGGTCTGTTTTGTGAATGAACACGCCGGGATGTTTCTTCGGGATACTCGGAATCGGCTGATTCAGAAGGACGGGGCAATCGTGGCGGGGTTCCTCGGTATAAACATCGTTCCGCAACGTTGATAACGCCGAGAATGGCGATGACAGTTCTCCCCGCATCCGACTACAATTGGACGCGAGCCGTCGCCATTTATTCAATCGGGCTTCCAGGGGAAGCAGCCATGCCTAACGATTCCTCCGTATCGCACGACCCGTCGCCCATTCTGCAGGCCGCGTTCGGCTTCTGGTCGTCGAAGGTGCTTTTGACGGCCGTGGAGTTCGGGCTGTTTACCAAGTTGGGGGCGAGGCGTGTGACTGGGGCGGAGCTGGGCGGGGAGTTGGGGCTTCATCCGCGCGGGATCGGCGATTTTTTTGATGCGCTAGTTGCGATGAAGTTTCTTGATCGGGAGGGGAATGGGCCGGACGCGCGGTACTTCAACACGCCGGCCGCGGCGGAGTACCTCGACCGCAGCAGCCCGCGATACGTCGGCGGCATCCTGGAGATGCTCAACACGCGGCTGTTCAAATATTGGCACGATCTGCCGGAGGGGCTGCGGACCGGCCAGCCGCAGAATGAGATCAAGCACAGCCAGAAGTCCATATTCGAGGAATTGTACAGCGACCTTCCCCGGCTGGAACAGTTCATGGGCGCGATGACCGGACTCTCGCGCCTCAACTTCGAGGCCTTCGCCGAAAAATTCGACTTCACGCCGTTCAAGACGCTCTGCGACGTCGGCGGGGCCACGGGCCTGCTTTCTATCGAGGTGGCCAAGCGGCACCCGCACATCCGCTGCACGTCGTTCGACCTGCCGGCGGTCGAGCCGGTGACGCGCAAATCCATCGCGGCGGCGGGACTGGGCGAGCGCGTCATCGCGGCGTCGGGGGACTTTTTCAAGGACCCTCTGCCGAAGGCGGATCTCATCACGATGGGGATGATCCTGCACGACTGGAACCTGGAAAAGAAGATGCACCTGATCCGTGCGGCGTACGACGCCTTGCCGCCGGGCGGGGCTCTGGTGGCGATAGAAGCGTTGATCGATGACGAGCGGCGGGAGAACGTTTTCGGCCTGCTGATGTCGCTGAACATGCTGATCGAATTCGGCGACGCTTTCGATTTCTCCGGGGCCGACTTCCGCCAGTGGTGCGGCGAGATCGGATTCAAACGATTCGAAGTGATACACCTCGCCGGGCCCTCCAGCGCGGCTATTGCATACAAGTGATTCAGTTACGTGCGCGGGGTTCTGCGACGGCACAATCTAATGTCTGGGGTGGTATCACACGACGTCACGTCTTTTTAGCGAGCGTCGCGCACGCCACACCCGCTACGCTGACGGGGATGGAGTATGGAAACCGGGACGGCGACGCGTGATTTTACAATGCGTTGCGCGGCCTGTTCACTTTAGCGACCAGGGGGTGCGTCGAAAGATCAAAGCCAGATTCGAACTGCACGGGGTGCTGAAAAGAAAACGCGGGGCGAACGTGTGTGGCGTTCGCCCCGCGTAATTTCGCGAATGATCGCGACGACGTCAGACTTGCGGCGGCGTCATCGGCGGCGGGCCGCCGGGCATGACGGGTTGGAAGCCCGGCGCGGCGGTGCGGGCGGGGCCGTAGACGGCGGTCTTGGCGAGCATGTCCTGGAAGGCCTGCTTGTTCTGGCCGAGCGTAAAGAAGCAGCCGACGACGAACGCCAGGCCGGCGAGGCCGCCGAGCAGGCTCAGGAAACCAAGGCCGGTAAGGGCCGCGATCAAGTTGATGATGCCGGCGCCGTTTTTAACCGCATAGCGCGTGGCGAGGGTCGCGGTGTCGGCTGGGATCGTGCCCGTCACGCTGCCGATCTTCATGCCGAGAATCATCTTGCCGACGCTCTGGGACTTGAAGATTTCCAGCGACCAGTACGCCAGCCCCACCAGACCGGAGACGATCGCGAGCGTCCGGATTTTTCCGGCGTTCTCCACGGTCGCTTCCGGGGTCGAGCCGACGCTGAAGCCGACTCGACCCCGGAAGCGACCGTGGAGAATGCCGGAAAAATCCGGACGCTCGCGATCGTCTCCGGACTGGTGGGGCTCGCGTACTGGTCGCTGGAAATCTTCAAGGCCCAGAGCGTCGGCAAGATGATTCTCGGCATGAAGATCGGCAGCGTGACGGGCACGATCCC
>JBKJRK010000374.1:0-5756 GCA_046593135.1 Tepidisphaeraceae bacterium
CTCGTGGGCGGCGTGACGGGCGGCGGTTTCGCACTTTGGCCGACGTTTCAGGCTGGCGCGAACACTGCCCCTCGGGAAACAGAGCGGGGTTGCAGTCGATGACGACTGCGACCCCGGGCGTAATCCAACGAATGAGACGAAATCACCCGAGAGAGTATGAGCCGTCAGTCGTTCGCTCGTTTGCGTTAGGCGTTCGTCGGTTTCACGCGCGGCCTGGCGGGCGTCGGGCGGGCGGGCAACTTACCGAGGCCGCGTCCCGCGGGCCGGGCCGCGCTTGGCGGGTTTGGGCTTGGGTTTGCTTTCGTCGCGACGCGGGCGTGTCGGGGCCGGCTTGGCGGCGCGTTTCGGTTGGGGGCGGGGTTTTCGGACGGGGCGTTGGACGTCGCCTTCGTCGAGGAACGTGTTGGGTATTTTACTGCTGCCGCCGCCCTCGCGGCCGCGGATGAGCAGGCGGATGGGGACTTCGCCGAACGGAAGCATCTCGCGGAAGCGGTTCACCATGTACCGCTGGTACGTTTCGTTGAGGTAGTTGGGGTTGTTGACGAACAGGACGATCGTCGGCGGCGCGGTGTCCGTCTGCGTCGCGTAATATACCCGTGCCCGCTTGCCACTCGGGGTGCTGGGGCCGCGCTGCTCCATCATTGTGCGGACGGCTTCGTTCAGCTTGGACGTGCTGACGCGCTCGTTGGCCTGCTTGAAAAGGTGCTGGGACAGGTTCAGCACCGTCTGCACGTTGCGGTTGTCCTTGGCCGTGATGAACGCGATCGGGGCGTAGTCGAGGTGCTTGAGCTCTTCGTCGAGGTACTCGCGGTACTTCTCCATCAGCTCCGAATCGTCGACGGCGACTTCCTTGTGGCCGGCTTTTTCCTTGCGCAGCTCGCGGACCTGTTCCTTGGCGAGGTCCCACTTGTTCACGACGAGAATGACCGGCTTGTGTTCTTCGGCGATGTAGCGGGCGAGTTTTTTGTCCGGCTCGCTGACGAGCTCCGTCGCGTCGATGAGCATCAGCACGACGTCCGCCCGGCGGATCGACCGCTGGGCGCGGTGGAAGCTGTAGAACTCGACGTCGTTGGTCACCATGTGCCGCTTCTTCCGCACGCCGGCCGTGTCGATGACTATGAGGGTCTTGCCCTCTTTCTCGAACCGCACGTCGATGCTGTCGCGCGTCGTGCCGGGCACTTCGGAGACGATGACGCGGTCGCCGAGGCCGTCATAGATTTCGGCGAATGAGTTCACCAGCGTGCTCTTGCCGGCGTTGCGCTTGCCGACAATTGCGACCATCATCTGGGGCTCGGGAATTTCCGTCGGGGCCTCCGAGAGGTCCATATTCCGCTCGATGGCGGCTTCGAGCTGGTCGAGGTTGCGGTCGTTCATCGCCGACACGCCGACCGGCGTGCCCAGGCCGAGCCGGGCGAATTCGCCGAGGTTGACGTCTGTTTTCACGCCGTCGGCCTTGTTGGCGACGAGGACCGTCTTGATCCCCTTCCGGCGGAGCAGGCTGGCGATGTTTTCGTCGGCGCTGGTGAGGCCGACCTGAGTGTCAACGAGGAACAAGACGAGCGTCGCACTGGCCATCGCGAGCTCGATCTGGTGCTTGATGTGGTCCGTCAATTGGTCCGGGTCGACGAACCCGTACCCGCCGGTGTCCATCAATTCGACGTAGTGGTCGCCGATCTTCATGGGGATGGAAACGCGGTCACGGGTTACGCCGGGCATGTCTTGGACGATGCTGATGCGTTTTCCGACGAGGGCGTTGAGAAGGCTGCTCTTACCGACATTCGGGCGACCGACGATAGCGACGACAGGGAGGGCGGACATGGGGCGGATTCTAGTCGCGGCGGGTTCAAAAGCGACTGGGCCGATTTCGAAACGCCGATTCGAGCCCGCTAACGCCGTATTTATGCGGTCTTTGCGATTATTTTCACGATGTTGCGAACGGGAGCGCGGTTATGTTAGGAATGCATCTGCCAAGCGTCATTTCAGAAGTTGCTCGCCATAACCCCTGCCCTTCGGCGGGGAAAGGACGACCATGCCGACCGTTCGAGACATTTTGTCGACGAAGTCTGCGAAGGTTCATACGACCCGCCCCGGCGCAACGGTGCTGGATGCAGTACAGCAGATGAACCAATATGGCATCGGCGCTCTGGTGGTGATTGACGCCGGTCGCGTAGTCGGAATGTTTACAGAGCGTGACGTACTCCGCCGGGTGGTTGGCGACGACCGTAGGCCGGCAGACATGTTCGTCGCCGAGGTGATGAGCACCGAAGTGATATTCATCGGGCCGACGGAAGACCTCGACGATGTACGCACGACGCTGAAAAACCGCCGCATTCGCCACCTCCCCGTTTGTGAAAACGGAGGCGACTTGGTCGGTTTGATTTCGATGGGCGACCTCAACGCGTACGAAGCGTCCAACCGCGAGGCCACGATTCACTTTCTGAACGAGTACATTTACGGGCGTGTTTGATATTGATGCCTCGAAACGACAAAAGTGAAACGTGACAGGAGGCTAACCCCGTCACGTTTCACTTTTTGTGTTTCGAGTCCGGTTGGGCTCTATCCTTTGCTGCCGCGTCCCAGCGTCTCCTGAACCTTTCCGACGGCCTTCTGCACCTTGCCTTTGACCTGTTGACCGGTATCGCCTTTCACGGCCCCGATCACGTCGTTCGCTTTACCCTTGATCTGTTTGGCCTTGCCCGCCGCTACGTCTTCCTTGCCCATGGTAATCTCCTTGAAGTAAGAGTTAACTGGCAGAGGATCAAATCGCGTGCCGCGCGGGCCGGCTTATACGGATCGGGATGAATCCTCGCGCGCGTTCAGGGCCGCTGGAGCGGCCCTGCCGACTGGAAAATCGAGACACGACGCGCACGAATTAATCCTGATCCGTATTAGGGGGCAAGCGTCGCAAACATTCCCTTTTTCCCGAATTTCACGAGCACCGGCTTGTCGATCGTCAGCTCTTTCTGTGGGTCGAGGAACTTGTCGTCGTCCACTTTCACCGCGCCCTCCTTGATCTTGCGGTTCGCCTCGGCATTCGACGGGGCAAAGCCGATCTTCACCAGCAGCGGCGCCAGCTTGTGCGGGCCGGGGCCGACGTGATGAACCGGGATATTGTCCGGAAGCTCGCCGTGGGTGACGCGAACGAATTCCGCCTCCGCTTGGTCGGCAGCGTCGCGGCCGTGAAGCCACTCGACAAGGTGGCGCGCCAGGCAGACTTTCGCGTCGCGGGGCTTGGCGACGATCAGCGGCTTAAATTCCTCGGCCGGGATCTCTGTCAACAGCGTGTAGTAGCTTTCCATCAGCACATCCGGCAACTGCATCACCTTGCCAAACATGCCGTTCGGGCCGGAAGGCGCGTCGGTGACCCCAATGTAGTTGCCGAGCGACTTGCTCATCTTCTTCACGCCGTCCGTGCCGACAAGCAACGGCGTCACCACTACAACCTGACCGTGGCCCCCCTCTTCTTTCTGGAATTCGCGCCCGACCAGATTATTGAAAAGCTGATCGCTACCGCCCAGTTCCACGTCGGCGTCGATCACAACGCTGTCCCAGCCTTGTAGCAGCGGATACAGGATCTCGTGCAAGCGGATGTCGATGCCTTGCGCGTAACGGTTGGCGAAATCCTCCCGCGCGAGCACCTGCGCCACGCTCTTGCGCGACGCCAGGCGGATGATGTCCACCAAACCCATCTTGCCGAGCCACTCGCCGTTGTAGCGGATTTCGAGGTGATCGGGGTCGGTCAGCAGAATCTTGGCCACCTGGGCCACGTACGTCTTCGCGTTGGCGTCGATCTCTTCGCCGCTCAGCACTTTCCGTGTCTGGTTGCGGCCCGTCGGGTCGCCGACCCGTGCAGTGTAGTCGCCGATGATCAGGACCGCCTTGTGGCCCCATTCCTGAAATTGCCGCACGACGCCCAGCGGCACGCAGTGGCCGAGCGTGACATCCGGAGCGGTCGGGTCCATCCCCAGCTTGACGCGCAACGGCTTTCCCGTCTCCGCACTCCGCTTCAATTTGGCCCGCAAGTCTTCCTCGCTAAGCATCCTCTCGCAACGGCGGCCGAGGGCAAGAATTTGTTCGTCGATGGTGGGCATATTCAGGGGTCAGGGGTCAGAGAAATTATACGTGGCGCGGTTTTCCATTCTGCATTCATCATTCTGCATTCGGCATTTCCCAAAGCCGCATTCAATTCGGGACGCCACTATACAGGAAGTAGACCGTCATCAGTGCGTTGAACGTCGCGTGCATGGCGACCGGCACCCAAAGGTTCCCGGTACGTTCGTACGCAAGACCGAGGCACACCGACAAGACGAAAATCGGCGGCATACTCCAAGGCTCGTGGACGGCGGCGAAGCACAACGACGTGAGCAGGACCGCGGCCAACGATTCGACCGGGCGCGTCGGATTTCTCACCGCAACGTCCGCGCCGGTGGAGGGCGTTTGCTCACGCATCCGGGCGAAGGCTTCGCGGAAAAGCGTCTGCACGTGCCCCCGAAAAAGCAACTCTTCCCACAGCGGCGCAACGAGCACGGCCGCGACGACCGCGAGGTATTTCATCACCGTGTCCGGCGTCTCGCGCATCGCACGAAGCAACGCGTGCTCCGGCGAGTGCTCGTAGCCGATGAACCAGAAGACCCGCTCCGCAGACACCATCGCGAAGTACACCAGCGGCAGCGTCAGCAAAATTCCGACCAAGCCCGCGGCCAACCCGATCGGAATTCGCCCCACGTTGAAACCCAGCCGCTGCCGCACGCGCGGGCGCACAAAAAAATCGCCAGCGGCCAGAACGACAAACGCGATGGCCGGCACGACGGCGCTCAACATCACGAGATCACGCGTCGCCGGAACAATGACGCTCGGCGCGGAGGTGGCCGGCGCCGGCGTGGCGCCGGCGGCCTGCCGCTGAAGATACAGCGTGGGCAGCATTTGCCACACCACCAGCGCCGCAAACAAAACCCCCACGAGCGGCGCAAGCGGGCGATCGGGCAACACCCTGCGAACCGCCGTCCCCCCGCCCAATCGAAACACCCCAACCAGTTTCGCCAGCCCCAGCGCGACCAAGGCCGCGAAGGCGCCGAGCCAAAGTTCCCACAGCGAGCCTTTGGGTTCGGCGGCGAGTAGAATTGACATCCGGGCCGTCCGACTTAGAGTTCCGCGTCCCCTGCAACCGCCGCTCGGCAACGGGCGGGGCATTCTAATTGGAGGCGGGAATTTGTCGAATTCAGAGGTGATTCACCGTCAGACGTCGCGGCGCACTTTGAATTCGCCCTTGCCTCTGCGATGAAAAGACAAGGCGAACCCGAGGTTCACGCCTTACCATTGTCATGGCCACGATTCTCGACCAAATTCTCGCGACCAAGCGCCTGGAAGTTGCCGAGCGGAAGGCCCGGGCGCCGGTCGAGTCTTTCAAAGAAACGATCGCCGCGCTCGACAAGCCCCGTAATTTTTTCAAGGCCGTCACGGAGCGCACGAAAAAGCCGCTCAACCTCATCGCCGAGGTGAAAAAAGCCTCGCCCAGTGCCGGCGTCATCCGCGCCGATTTCGACCCGGTCGCCATCGCCAAAGCCTACGAGGCCGCAGGCGCCGACGCCTTGAGCATCCTGACCGACGAAAAGTATTTCCAGGGCAAGCTCGAGTACCTCCAGGCCGTGCGCACGGCCGTGAAGCTGCCGCTGCTGCGGAAGGATTTCATCATAGACCCGTACCAGGTGTACGAAGCCCGCGCCGCCGGGGCCGACGCGATCCTTCTGATCGCCGAA
>JBKJRK010000388.1:0-3584 GCA_046593135.1 Tepidisphaeraceae bacterium
CTGCCGACATTCAAGGAATACTCCAAGCTCGTCAACGACGAGGCTCGGCACCGCTGCACCATCCGCGGCCTCTTGAACATCAAGAAGTCGATCAACCCCGTGCCGATCGACGAGGTCGAATCGGCAAAGGACATCGTCAAGCGGTTCGTCACCGGTGCGATGAGCTTCGGCTCGATCAGCAAGGAAGCCCACGAGAATCTCGCGATCGCGATGAACCGCATCGGCGGCAAGAGCAACACCGGCGAGGGCGGCGAAGACGCCGACCGGTTCAAGCCCGACCCCGACGGCTCCTGGCGCCGCAGCGCGATCAAGCAGGTCGCCAGCGGCCGGTTCGGCGTGACGATCGAATACCTCGTCAACAGCGACGAGATCCAGATCAAGATGGCCCAGGGCGCCAAGCCCGGCGAGGGCGGGCAGCTCCCCGGCCACAAGGTCGACGAGTACATCGGCAAGATCCGCCACAGCACGCCCGGCGTGGGCCTCATCAGCCCCCCGCCGCACCACGACATCTACTCGATCGAGGACTTGGCCCAGCTCATCCACGACCTGAAGAACGCCAACCCCAACGCGCGGATCAGCGTGAAGCTCGTCAGCGAAGTCGGCGTCGGCACGATCGCCGCCGGCGTCGCCAAGGCCAAGGCCGACCACATCCTGATCTCGGGAGACGGCGGCGGCACGGGCGCTTCGCCGCTGACTTCAATCAAGCACGCCGGCCTGCCGTGGGAACTCGGGCTGGCCGAGACCCAGCAGACCCTCGTGATGAACGGCCTGCGCGGGCGGGTCGTCCTCCAGACCGACGGCCAGATCAAGACCGGTCGCGACGTCGTCATCGGCGCGCTGCTCGGCGCCGGCGAGTTCGGGTTCAGCACCGGCCCGCTTATCGCGTCCGGCTGCATCATGATGCGGGTGTGCCACCTCAACACCTGTCCCGTCGGCGTGGCGACGCAGGACCCGGAGCTGCGGAAAAAATTCGCCGGCAAGCCCGAGCACGTCGTGAACTTCATGTTCTTCGTCGCCGAAGAGGTGCGCGAGTACATGGCCGAGATGGGCTACCGCCGGTTTGAAGAGATGATGGGCCAGACCCAGATGCTCGAGTTTGCCGACATGTCCGGCCACTGGAAGGCCAAGCACCTGGACCTCTCGGCCATCCTCTACAAGCCCGAGGCAAAGCTCGGAAACTACAACCTGTTCACGGTCGAGGGTCAGGACCACGGCCTCGAACGCTCGCTCGACGCGACGAAGCTCATCCCCGCCGCCAAGGTGGCCCTCGAGCGCGGCGAGAAAGTGACGGGCGAATTTAAGATTGAGAACATCAACCGCACCGTCGGCACCACGCTCTCGAGCGAGATCGCTAAGAAGTACGGCCACAAAGGCCTGCCCGACGACACGATCACGTTCAAGTTCACCGGCTCGGCCGGGCAGAGCTTCGGCGCGTTCGCGGCGCGCGGCGTGACGCTCCTGCTCGAAGGCGACGCCAACGACTACGTCGGCAAGGGCCTGTCCGGCGGGCGCCTCGCCGTCTTCCCGCACAAGGACGCCCTCGCCAAGGGCTTCAAGGCCCACGAGAACATCATCGCCGGCAACACGATCTGCTACGGGGCGATCGAAGGCGAAGTGTATCTCCGCGGCGTCGTCGGCGAACGGTTCTGCGTCCGCAACAGCGGCGCCGACGCCGTCGTCGAAGGCACCGGCGACCACGGCTGCGAGTACATGACCGGCGGCCGCGTCGTCGTCATCGGCTCGACCGGCCGCAACTTCGCCGCGGGCATGAGCGGCGGGATCGCCTACGTCCACGACGACAACGGGCAGTTCCCCCCGCTGTGCAACAAGGACATGGTTTCCCTCGAAACCCCCGACCAGCCGGAAGACGTCGCCACGATCCGCCGGCTCCTGCAAAACCACATGGAGTTCACGGGCTCGCCCATCGCCAAGGCGATCCTCGACGACTGGGACCGCGAGCTGCGGTACTTCGTGA
This sequence comes from Tepidisphaeraceae bacterium, assembly GCA_046593135.1. Taxonomy (GTDB): domain Bacteria; phylum Planctomycetota; class Phycisphaerae; order Tepidisphaerales; family Tepidisphaeraceae; genus JBKJRK01. Next base: position 1,976 of record JBKJRK010000388.1, read on the forward strand.
AGGTGATCCCCAACGACTACAAGCGCGTCCTCGCCAACCGTGCCGAAATCGAGGCCAAAGCCGCCGCCCTCTCCCGCACCCAAACCGACGGAACCGGCGACGCCGCCGGCGGCGAAACGCTGGTGACGGCGGGGGTGAAAAAAGGCGGCAGCGACGTGGGGGAAGGGAACCAAAGCTGAATACCCGGTCTTGGCTAGGCAGTTCCCGGGCATTGGCGAAGGCGTGAGAGTAAAATTCCATGGCAACGGCTGTGATAAAGGCTCGCGCTGAAGTGTATCGTGATGCCGCCGCGGAACATGTGACTTCCGCTTCGAGTTTGTATGATGCACAACGCTTGGTATTGGCCAATTACGCCGCAGGGCTGGCCGTCGAGTGCATCCTGCGAGGGTATCGATTGATGATCGATCCGGCGTTCGACTCGCGTCACGACATTGATCGGCTGTACGAGCTTGCGAAGTTTGCCGACATCGTACCCGCCTCGCGCGTCGAGGAAGTTACGGCCTCGCTCGATTTCATCATTAGTGTGTGGTCAAACGACCTTCGTTTTCTAAGCGAGGCGGCCTTGAGGAAAAGGTGGGTAAAGCGGAAGTTGTACGAGAGCGTGAAAGGCGATTTTGTCAGGGAACGAACGCGCCAGTTGGTTAACGCCGCCGGCGCGATCGTTAACTTGGGAGCGGCGCGATGGAAGAATTCATTCAGCGATTAACGGCGTTGCTTCATCACCACTTTGCCGGGTCGGAACTCGAGTTCGAGATCGCGGGCCCGCGGCGCGTGGGCGGTTTGGTGGTGTGGGAAGGGTTTGCCGGCCAAGACCACCTCGAACGTCAGCGCGCCATGTGGAAGATGCTGCGGGCGGAGCTGACGCCGGAAGAACAGCTACAGGTCTCGGCGCTGTTGACGCTCACGCCCGAGGAGATGGCAGTCGCCCGTGAGGCGTAGGCCCGAACATTTGACACCTGTGAATCTAGAATAATATGGGTAATCCAACCGGTTTCAAAGAGATCCCCCGCAAGCTGCCGCACCGCAGGCCCGTCGAGCTGCGCTTGTTGGACTGGAACGAGGTCTACACCGACTTCCCCAAGCAGCAGCTCCGCGACCAGGGCGCGCGCTGCATGGACTGCGGCATCCCCTTCTGCCACAACGGCTGCCCGCTCGGGAACATTATTCCCGAATGGAACGACCTGATTTACAAGGACCGCTGGCAGGACGCCTTGGACATGCTGTTCAAGACGAATAATTTCCCGGAGTTTACCGGGCGCGTCTGCCCGGCCCCGTGCGAAGAAGCCTGCGTCCTTTCGATCAATGAGAAGCCGGTCACGATCAAGCTGATCGAGCAGAGCATCATCGACCACGCGTTCGCCGAGGGGTGGGTCAAGCCCGAAATTCCTGAGACGCGAACGGGCAAGAAGGTCGCCGTCGTCGGCTCCGGGCCTTCCGGCTTGGCGGCCGCGGCTCAGTTGAACAAGGCGGGGCACCTCGTCACGGTGTACGAACGGGCGGACCGCATCGGCGGCTTGCTGACCTACGGCATTCCGAACTTCAAGCTGGAAAAGCAGGTCGTCGAACGCCGGATCAAGCTGATGGAAGCCGGCGGCATCATGTTCAAGAC
>JBKJRK010000418.1:0-2523 GCA_046593135.1 Tepidisphaeraceae bacterium
CGAACGTTTAACGTGCCCGTCGGTTGGGCTATAAGGACAGGGGCGGTGGCCGTCGATGGTGTCGAAGGCGGGTAAAGCATTGTAGTTGAAATCGTCTGCGAGCCTTGGCTGACGCTGTGCCAATTTAGTTTCACGCGGGCTGTCCCAGTCTTCTCCCGGTATTCTAATTTCAAGTCGTATAGCCGACCTGCTTCGAGCGACATGCTCCCCGAGGCGTTCAACGCGCCGTGATTGGTCCACCGGTCAACAACGGGTTTTCCGTCGACCCACAGGCGGGCGCCGTCGTCGGCGGAAACGGAGAACGTGTACTTTTCCGAATAGGCCGCGCGAACGCTTCCGACCCAGCGCACGCTAAAGGTGTCGCCGCTTATGACGGGGTCCGGCGATCCCGACCAACTGAAATTGATGTTGGCGTCGATGCGCGAGACGCTGGCGCCGGTGAGGTCGGAGTTGTCGAAATAAGTCGCGATCAAACCGCTCAATAATTGGCGGCGTTCCAGTTCCTGAACGCCGACCGGACGCGATGTGGGACGGGCGACTTGCCGGATTGCACGCGTCGGTTGTGTAGTGTTCATGAGTGTTTTACGGCTGTTGAACGCGGAGGATCGGGGCGCCGGCCCAACATCTCGCCCTCCAGGGGCAGCCGCGCCGGCCTCACAGGAGACCAACAACGGAGCGAAGCAAGCAATACACACAAACCGGCGGATAATAATCATCGCCGAAATATCCACGAGCGTAACGAAAAAATGCGACGCAAATCGCCATTGGAATTAAATGTAGCGAATTCTTTCGATGTCGGCAGTCTCGCCCCATGTCGCGCGACGATAGTCGCATCTTTAACCCGCAGGGCGCGAACAGCTAGGTCCGACCGTGCGGGCTGCCTAGGGCAGCCAGACACGGCGTTCATCGATTCGACGGATTGCTCGATTTCGGCCCAAGGGTCATCACGCGCTCTACGGCTGTTATCATTCGGTGCGTGAGGGTCGTCTGGCTCAAGTCGCCTTCCAACGCCTGCTGTGCGCGACGGCCCATTTCCTGGATGGTTGAGTTGGCTTGCCTGCGGATCTCCCGGATCGTTGCCACGCAACCGCTCACATCGCCGTGGGTCACTTGCCAGCCAATGCGGTGCTGAGCCACTAGTTCTGACACGTGTGATGGCGCCGGCCCGAGATACAAAACCGGTCGCCCGGCGGCCATCGCACCATAAATCTTGCACGGGTGGATGATGCCTACCATGTCCGCTCCAAGGCTGACAACGTGAAGGTCCGCGGCCCCGAGTGAGTGGCGCAAATCATTCAACGGCTGGTAAGGAAGACAAAGAACGTTGGTTAGTTGGTGTTTCAAGACAAAGGCTTCGATCGATGCCTTGCCCGTGCCGCCGCCGATGAATGCGAAGTGAAGTCCTGGTTCATCCCGGAGTTGCTCCGCCGCGGCAAGGAGGGTGTCGAGCGGGTTGGAGGGGCTGTGGTTGCCGCTGTACATCAAGACGAACTTGCCCGTCAGCCCGTGCTGCTTGATGAACCAGTTCTGCTCCGGTGGCACCGGCGCCACGGCGTGTTCATGCGGCCATGGCGGGAGCACGACTACTTCGCCGCCCGGGTTTCGCCCGCCGGCGCGAAGCCGCTGTTCCATGAAGCGGTCCAGCGCAATGATCAGGTCGGCCCGGCGAAGCACAAATTGATTGACCGCTTCGAGCACGCGGTAGATCAGGGACCCGGCCTTCAGTTTCCCAACCGCGACCAATTGATCCGGATTAAGATCCATCGCCCAGTAGACGCGCGGGACCCGCTTCACCATCGCGACGAGCGTTGCAGCGAACCCGATCAGCGGCGGACTCGTGCTGAAAAAGACGCATCCGACCCGTGGCGTAAACAGCGTCAGCCTCACGAGCGAAGCCATCGCGCCTGCCGATCCGATGATTCGGGTCAGGATGCTGCGTTTGCTGTAAAACGGCAGGGCGTAACGCCGGATGTGCACGCCGTCTCGCACCTCTCGTCGCGGGTATCGGCTCGACGGGTCGTCGTAGCCGTGTGCGGAGCAGTAAACGATGACTTCGTGCCCTCGTCTCGCCATTGCCGCCGCGAAATCGTGAAGATGCTGTCCGACGGACGCCGGATCAGGGACATAAACCTGCGAGACGATGACGAGCCGTTTTTTCTGGTCGGGCTTCATGCACGCTCTGAACCTGTCGAGCCGCCGTCGGATTCGCGTCGCCGCGGGGGTCGCGTGCTGTCGACCGTAGCAAAGCCGCCGCCGGCGTGTCCGCAACGCCAAGCCGTGTCGGCCGCGTACTTTAGGATGTCATCAAGAGAATACGACGGAAGACACGAAAGAGCGGGCGAAGGGGTTCGAACCCTCGACATTGACGTTGGGAACGTCACGCTCTACCAACTGAGCTACGCCCGCACGATCTTTATGCTAGCTTCGGGTGGACTAACGTCAAGGATGAACGCAGCGGAGCATTTTGGGGCTGACGCATGAACTGTTTTCGACTTCAACCAGCGGCGATTTTCGTTTTCGCGT
>JBKJRK010000499.1:0-3031 GCA_046593135.1 Tepidisphaeraceae bacterium
GCCGCCTGCTTCGACGTATGTGCGCAGCGCGGCGGCTTGCGCGTCGGTGAACGCGACGGCGTCGGTGCCGGTCAGATGAGCGACGGGCGTCTTGCCCGCGTCAAGCTCGGAAAACATCGTCGTACTCACGGGCACGTTCGTGTCCAACTCCCACTGGTACAGATTAGCGAACCGCCTCCAGGCCCCCGGCTCCGGGTCCCAATTGCCGTCGTATTTCAAACGCGCGACGGCGACCGTGCCTTTCTTGCCCTCGGGGGCGGGCGGGACGTACGGGGAATCAATACGGTTACGGAAGTCGGCCTTCCCCGCGGCGTACAAAAACACGTGCATGCCGAGGCGATACAGCGCCGTCTGGGTGCGGTCGGAACGCTGTTGCCAAGCGGCCCCCAAATCCGTCGGCGAATGGAGCAACATCAGGCGCGATCCGTTAGAGACGGCAAACAGCGGCGGCGCGGGCTTTTTCAAATCGTAGTGCAGGGAGTAAATCGGGTTGTCAGGTTTCAACGCCTCGACTCTGCGCCCCGGCAGCGCCTTGGCCGCAAGCTCTTCAAGCACCCATTTTGTAAAATTTGGCGAGCCCGCATCGGCGTGGGTGAAGATGATCCCGCCGGCTTCGACGAACTGGCGCAGCTTCACGTAGTCGGCGTCGGTCATGGCGGGGGCGGTGTGGCTGGCGATGTAGAGCACCGGGCAGTCGAGCCAGTCGCTCCACTCTCGCTCGAGATCGACGACCTGCCAGTTAAACGCCCGTTCCAGCTCGCGCGAGGCGAAGCGAGTCAGGTTGGCGACGTCGCGCGGGCGATTCGACCAGTAAGCGGGCAGAGGTTTGCCGTCGAGTCGCTCGCCCCGGGTGCGTGAGAAGCGGAGCTTGTTCATGAAGATCGGATGCCGGCCGTGGGAAAGAAACAGGAGGTGGTACGACGTTTCAATCAGCCCGTCGGGGTGACCGTCGTCGCGGCCCCACGCGCCGTTCGGAAACTGCGTCGCCAACGACTTGGCGGCCAGCACGCGATACCAGTCGTGGGAGCCGAAATATTTGTAGCCGCTAGCCAGTCCGACGCGCTCGAGGCCGAAGAGGTCGTAGCCGGGGTAGTGCGTCTTGCCGGGGACGGGCGTGTTAACCGCGTTGTCGGCGGTTTCAAGCCACTTCATGCCCGCGGTGAGGTTGCCGGACAGGGTGGGCCGACCGACCTGGCCGCGCGACTTGGGCGCGACGAGCCAGTCGTACGTGACGAGCAAAGATGCGATCCCGCCGCACGTCATGGCCAGGGTGCCTTGGCGGTCGGTCGCCATGTAGCCCCACTGGCCGGTCTTGAACTGCCAGGTTTCCCAGTGTTTTTGAACGGCTTCCCAGTATTTGAGCGGCACCTCGACGCCCGTTTCCGCCGCCGCCCATACGCCGAGCAGGCCGTACTGGCTATTGGAATTATCCCACGGGAAGTCAGCGCCTTCGTCCATGGCGCCGCCCGAGCGCGGCTGACGCGGTATTTCGCGGGGCGGTAGCCAGACGTCACCGGGCCGGGTGCGGCGCTGCGGGCCGGTCGGAGGCGCCGTCCGATTCTGCGGCCCGCCGAGCCCGGGCAGATTAGTACGAGTTCGTGGGAGCATTTCGGGCCTGGGCGACCCAACCCGGCCGGGCGTCGCCGGACGCATGCGCGTCAGCTCGCGACCCGAACGGTCATGCAAGCCGTCGCAGAAGAGCCGTCGGTCGTCGCTCCATTCGAGCTCGTCGAAGTCGATAATTGAATTGTCCAAGAGGGCAGGGTCCCACCACTGTGGCGTGTCCTCGTTCGACTGCGGCTCGATCGGCTCGTCCCGGTTTTCTTCCGACGGTTCCGGCCGGATGACGCTGAACTGCACGTTGCGCATCGCACGGCCGGAAAAACGGTCGTCGTAGGTGTACGCGCCGTTTACCGCCGCGGAGACGAGCCAGTCGGCGTCTTCTTTGAGCGTCTTGCGGTCCTGCGGGCGGTTGTAAATGGACAGGGCGGCGGCGCGGATGCTGCGGGCGTAGGTGACGGGCTGGGACGGCTCATCGCCGACGCGTTCCAGCCGGTGTTCTTTCATGACGTCGATCATGCGGCCCAAGTTCTCGCCCTTGGGGTCGAGCCGCGGATCGTTCATCGCCTGGCCGGCTTTTAGCAGCGCGTAGACCGCCATGGCGTTTCGGCCGGCGAATTGGGTGCGCGTCATGCCGGGGATGGGCAGAAGCTGCCCGTCTTTGAATTGGGATAGCAAGTAGTCGACGCCCCGGCCGAGTGCCTCGCCAATCTCCTCGTCCGTGATCGCTTTTTCAGAGACCCAACGCGAAGGCGTTCGAGCCGGAGCGGCGGCGGTATTTGTCGCAGGAGTCAACTGCGCGGGCGTGAATGGTTCGGCCGGGTTGGGCGAAGGCGTCGCGTCGGCCTGATCGTTAGGCGCGCTACCGACGATGGCGGGGGCCGCGTCCGAGGCGGCGACTTCTTCCGGCGGCGCCGGCGCAGACGGATCCACGACCACGGTCGTCGCGTCGTTTGGCGAATCGGCTTCGGCGGTCGTCGGCTCGGCGCGCCCGCCGGTCCCGACCCGGGGCCAGTACCACGGGTCGTCCGCCCGGACTGCCGTTCCCGTGCCCGGCGTCGGCATCACCTTCTCCGGAGGGTTGGCGGCTTCGGCCTTGTCGAGCAGCAGCGTGTAAATTCGGTCCTGGTCGGCCTTCGCCCTTTCAATAAAATCCCAGAACACCGGGTCCTTGATCGTTCGCCCCAGGGACTTTGCCTGCAACTCTCGGTATTTCGCGTGCGCCTGTTCCAGCTTCCCGGCAATCGCCAGCCCTTCGGCTTCCGATTTGATCGCCAGAAGGTCGCGAACGTCGTCGCCACCGCGCTGATTCGTCCCGTTTTTGATGAGGACGCCGACGATTGCTGCGACCAGCAAGACGGCCACACCGGCAACAAGGAGCTTTCCCCACCCCCACCGTTGTGAGGGTTTTTGGCGAACCCGCGTGTCACGCGATTCGTCCGCGGCGCGCGAACCGGCCACCACGTCCGCC
>JBKJRK010000019.1:0-5103 GCA_046593135.1 Tepidisphaeraceae bacterium
CCAAACCGGCGCGAGCACCCGTCCATCGACCCCAACCCCCGCTGCCCCGGCACCCGCGGCCGCGCATCCGACGCCGGGGGCTCAACCATGAGTGAAGTGGCAACCTTACAACACCCCGCAACCGGCGACTGGGAAGCAATCCTGAGCCGCATCCAACGCCCGGCCCTCCTCGTCGGCGCGGTCGGCCTCCTGCTGGCCGTCCTCGGACTGTTCATCCACCCGGACACCGCCTACCGGTCATACCTCTGGGCGTTTCTGTTCTGGGCCGGCATTCCGCTCGGCTCGCTCGGGTTCCTGATGATTCAGCACCTGACCGGCGGCATGTGGGGCTTCACCGCCCGCCGGTTCTTCGAAGCGTCGTCGTGGCTCATCCTGCTGACGGCGGTCTTCGCCGTCCCGATCATTCTCGTCGTCGCCACTCGGCAGAGCGCGATCTACCCCTGGCTGCCCCACGGCGACACGCCCGGCCAATACGGCCACGTGGTCAACGAAGCGCACCTGTGGTTCAAGAAAATCTGGCTGAGCCCCGCCCTTTTCATCCTTCGGACGGTTCTCTACTTCGCCGTCTGGATTTTCCTCTCCCAGTACCTGTACGCGTGGTCCGGCCGGGAAGACCGCAACGGCTCCAACCCCCGCTTCGCGTTCCGCGGCCGGCTCGTTGCGGCCCCGGGCATCGTGATCTACTTCCTGGCAATGTACTTCGCGTTCGTCGACTGGGTGATGTCGATCGACCCGCAGTGGTACTCCACGATGTTCGGCGTGCTGTACATCATCGGCAGCGGGCTCACGGCGATGGCGTTCACCATCGTCGTCATCTCCCTGCTGTACAAGACCCGCCCGCTCCGCGACCTCATCAACCCGGGCGTGCTCAACGACCTGGGCAACCTGACGTTCGCGTTCCTGATGCTGTGGGCGTACATGAATTTCTCCCAGCTTCTCATCCAATGGTCGGGTAACCTCTCTGAAGAAACGCCGTATTATTACTTCCGCACCTTCGGAAGCTGGGGCGCGGTCGCGATCTTCATTGTCGTGTTCCACTTCTTCACGCCGTTCTTCCTGCTCATCTGGCGGAAGGTGAAGCGCGACATGAAGCTGCTGGCGATGGTGGCGGTGGGGCTTTTGTTCGTTCGCTCGGTCGACCTGTTCTGGATCGTCAAGCCGATGTTCAGCCAGCGCGTCGTTTGGATGCACCCGCTCGGCGCCCACGGCGAAGCCGGCGATGCGACACACGCCGCCCCCAGCGACAAGCATGACGCCGCGGGCGCCAAGGCTGATCCGGCCCACGGCGCGGACCCGCTTCGCCCCGGCGTCGCCCCGGAGGGCCACGACGTGCCGGTGCCGAGCCTGTTTCACGACCTGCACTGGACGGATCTGCCGGCGTGGGTCGGGATCGGCGGAATCTGGGTGGCGGCATTCGCCTGGAAACTTAAACAACGGCCCATTGTCGCCCCGAACGACCCGCGAATGGCCCGCGTCAGCCACGGGCATCACTGACCGGCAACCGACAACTGATCACTGGCAACTGAAAAAAGCCGCCATGGAAAAGAGCAAGATCGACAATCTGAACCCGAAGGAGTACACGCACCTGCCCCATGCGGAGCAGGACTTCGACGCCCACGAGCAGACCGACGTGGCGATTCGGCCGCTGGTCGTGACGCTCGTGGCGCTCGTGCTCACCGTCGTCGTGTCGCTCGTCGGCATTTGGGGCCTGTTCAAGGTGTTCGAGAATTACGCTGCCAAGGCCCTCAGCAACCAGCCGTTATCGAACGTCAAGCCGGGCATCCGGCAGGTGCCGACGGACTACCCTGAACTTCAGGGCATTCCGGTGCCGGAAGCGAATCCGAATTCACCGGCCGAAGACATGACGCTCATGCGGGCACGCACCGCCGAGGTGCTCGCAGGCAAGGCGCCGATGCGCAACGGCCTGCAACCCGGCCTGCCGATCGAGCAGGCGATGGAAGAAGCGTTGGCCAAAGGGATCTTCAAGACGTCCCCCACGACCGCCCCGACGGGCGGGGGCAAGGCGAAGTAGTGCGGCACGGCGCCGCTCAAAGTTGTCGTACGGCGGAAACGAGGCGGGTCTGATGTTGAGACCTTTATTGCCACAACCTCTCGTCCGGAAGTTCGCCGCGCTGGCCATCGGCGCGGCGGCGGCGTGCTTTTGCGCGCGGGCGGCGGCACAGCCGATGATGCCCGCCGGCGGGCCCGACGGGCCCAAACCGCTCGCACCCGACGCCGTCCTCAAGAGCGTCGGCATCGACCAAAACCTCGACGCCCAGATTTCTCCAGACCTGACGTTCAAAGACGAATCCGGCAAGGTCGTCCGGCTCGGCGACTACTTCGGCAAGAAGCCGCTGGTCTTGTCGCTCGTGTACTACGAGTGCCCCGGGCTGTGCACGATGACGCTCAACGGCATCGCCCGGTCGCTCAAGCCGCTGACGTTTGACGCGGGTAAAGAATACGACGTGCTGACCGTCAGCTTCGACCCCCGCGAAACCCCCGAGCTTGCGGCCGCGAAAAAAGCGGCGTACGTGAAGGAATACCTGGCCGGCGACATCGTCAAGCACGACGCGGCTTCGGTCCAGGCCGGGTGGCACTTCCTGACCGGCGACGAAGCGAACATCAAAGAGCTTTGCAAGACCGTCGGCTTCCGCTACCGCTACGACGAGAAGAGCAAACAATTCGCCCACGGCAGCGCCATCATGGTCCTCACGCCGCAGGGCAAGGTCTCGCGCTATTTCTACGGGCTGGAGTATTCGAGCAAGGACATCCGCCTGGGCCTGATCGAAGCCTCCGACAACAAGATCGGCACGATGACGGACGCCGTCGTCCTGCTGTGCTACATGTATGACCCTGCGTCGGGCAAGTACAGCCTGGCCATCCTCACGGCGATGCGAATCGGCGCCGTGCTGACCGTGCTGTCGATCGGCAGCTTTGTCGGGCTGATGCTGTTGCGCGAACGACGCGCGAAGTTACGGACGCTGGCGGCCGGCAACCCGCAGTCCGAGATCCTTAATCCGCAATAACGTCATGGACCACGGTTTCACCATTTTCCCCGAGCAGGCGTCGACGTTCGCGCCGCATTACGACCTGCTGTATTACTTCCTGACGGCGGTGTCGCTCTTCTTTTCGGTCCTGATCTTCGGGCTGATCTTCTACTTCTGCCTGAAGTACCGGCGCAAGGTCAACGACCAGCCGACCCCGACGTTCGAGTCCCTGCGGCTCGAGATTTTCTATACGATCGTCCCCTTCATCATCGTGATGGTGATGTTCTTCTGGGGCGCCGGCCTGTTCTTCGAGGTTTACGCCGACGCCAAGGACCCGCTCAACATCCACGTCATCGGAAAGCAGTGGATGTGGAAGGTCCAGCACATGGAAGGGCGTCGCGAGATCAACGAGCTGCACGTGCCCGTCGGGCGAAAAATTCAGCTCACGATGGGCTCGCAGGACGTGATCCACAGCTTCTTCATCCCGGCATTTCGCGTAAAACACGACGTCGTGCCCGGCCGCTACACGACCATGAGCTTTGAACCGACCAAGCCCGGAACGTATCATCTGTTTTGCGCCGAATACTGCGGCGCACAGCACTCCGGCATGGTCGGCCGGGTCGTCGTGATGGAAGAAGACAAGTACAAGGAATGGCTCACCGGCAGCGCGAACGGCGACCTGCCGCCGGCCGATGCGGGCAAGCAGTTGTTCACCAGCCTCGGCTGCATCACCTGCCACGCCGTCCAGGCGCCCACGATGGCCGGCCTGTTCGGCCGCCGGCAGGAAGTCCTGCTGCCCAGCGGCGAGTCGAAGCTCATAACGGCTGATGAAGAGTACCTCCACGAGTCGATCCTCGACTCGACCACCAAAATCGTGAAGGGCTACCAGCCCATCATGCCGAGCTTTCGCAACCAGGTCACCGAAGAACAGGTGAGCCAGCTTGTCGCGTACATTCGTTCTCTGAAAGATGCCAAGGTGGGCCAGGCCGGCGACGAAATTCCGCAGACCCAGCCGTTCGGACCCGCCGGCACCGGCGGTACCCCCGCCCCCGGCATCCAGCCCGGCGTCGGACCCGGCCCGAACCGGTAACGCAGGAATAAATGCAGAATGCAGAATGATGAATGCTGAGTAAAAGAAAACAGAACTAACAAGTTTTCCTACTGACCACTGACCACTGACCACTGACCACTGACGATAAACCACCCACCCCCTCCTCCCATGACGACCATTGACTTCATTCCCGCCGCCGTCGAAGAGCCGCGGGAGAACTACCTCAACGTCAGCCACAAGATTAAATCGTGGCTGTTCACCCTCGACCACAAACGGATCGGGATCCTCTACCTCATCACGATCACGTTCTTCTTCCTGGTCGGCGGGCTCATGGCCAGCCTCGTGCGCCTGGAACTGATGACGCCACAAGGCGACCTCATGCAGGCGGAGACCTATAACAAGGTCTTCACGATGCACGGCGTCTACATGGTCTTTTTCTTCCTGATCCCCTCGATCCCCGCGACCCTCGGCAACTTCCTCATCCCGCTGATGATCGGCGCCCGCGACGTCGCATTCCCCCGGCTCAACCTGATGAGCTGGTACCTGCTGGTGATCGGCGCCAGCTTCGTCGTCGTCGCGACCGCGATGGGCGGCATCGACACGGGCTGGACGTTTTACACGCCGTATTCCAGCGTCTTTTCCAAGACCCAGGTTTCACTCGCCGTCATTGGCATTTTCATCAACGGGTTCAGCTCGATCCTGACGGGCCTGAACTTCATCGTGACGATGCACAAGATGCGGTGCCCGGGCATGACGTGGTTCCGCATGCCGCTGTTCCTGTGGTCGCTGTACGCCACCAGCCTGATTCAGTTGCTCGGTACGCCCGTCATCGCCATCACGCTCGCGCTGACCGCCGTCGAACGGCTTACCACCTTTGCGATCTTTGACCCGGCCCGCGGCGGCGACCCGGTGCTGTTCCAGCACATGTTCTGGTTCTACAGCCACCCGGCCGTCTACATCATGATCCTGCCCGGTTTCGGCGTGATCAGCGAGATCATCGCCACCTTCAGCCGTCACCGCATCGTCGGCTATCACGTCGTGGCGTTCAGCAGCCTGGCGATCGCG
>JBKJRK010000065.1:0-3471 GCA_046593135.1 Tepidisphaeraceae bacterium
TCCGATTGGTTCTCGCGTGTCGGGCGCGACCTGCCGCCCTGCGGGCGGCCGCGAACCGAGGACAGTAGGAGCGGGAATCAGATGGAATCCGTATAACGCGAAGTCCGATAAACGGGGGAAACACGCCGTCCCGCCCGATCACGCCCTATAGGTTACCGCAATTGACGCGTCCGGGGGTCATATTTGACCGGCCCGGATTTTTATTGGAGGGTGGCGGCCGTCGCTGGTGTAGGCTCTGATTCAGATGAAGTCGTTACTGTTTTTACCGTTCACGTTCGCCGCCGGTGCGGAAGGTTTTGCACTCTTCGCGCCGTACCTGATCGGCGTATTGGTCGCGATTTATTTGGCCCGATTACGCCGCCAGAACCGTCAAGTAGCACCCGCATATCGCCTGTCGAAATCGCCCATGATGGCTGTCCTGCCTGAACTCCGGCCCGCGTTGTAATGTTATTCCTGCCGATCCGCTTTCTCCTCGTTTAGCGACGGTCGTGTCGCGGGCGTTACGCCGCGAACCGGGTCGACCGGCAGCGTCACTTTTGCCGCCGCCGGCGCCCGCAGCCGGATCGCCAGTGCTTGCGCCCGGCGGCTGTAATCGATCGACTCGGCCAAAATGCGCGCCGATTCCTGGTCGGCGTGAAATCCCATCGAATTTTCGCTGCTGACGAAATCGAGCCGCCACGTCGCCTTCTTCTGATCCTCCAAGGCGGGGGCCAACTGCTCGGCGGTCGCGCCGCTGGCCTGGGCCTCGCGGATGGCGTCGAGCATGTCCGTCATCGCCTCGGCGCTGCGTTCGATAAGGCTCTTGGTCCGATCCTGGATCGTACGAACTTTGTCGAGGAGTTCGGTCTCGGGGACGTTGTGGCAGGTTTGGCACGCGTTATTGATGTTGAGAAGAGGACTACGCACCCAGTGCGTGCTGATCTTCATCGCGCCGTCTCGTTGGTACGGCATGTGGCAATCCGCACAGGCGACCCCGCTGCGGGCATGGACGCCCTGGCTCCACATCTCAAATTCGGGGTGCTGGGCCTTATAGGTTTTCGCTCCGGTCTCGCCGTGCTTGAAGTCGGAGAAGGGTGAGCCGTCGGGGAACGTGTGCTGATCGTATAGCGACTCGATCTGCTCGACTTTGAGGCCGTTGGCCCACGGGAAAAAGAAAGTTTCCTTCGGGCCGCAGTAATACTCAACATGGCATTGGCCGCAGACGAACGAGCGCATTTCCTGGCGGGACGCGTCAACATTGGGGTCGTAGGGCTGGGCACGCTTCCCGTCGCGCCAACGTTGGATGCTCGGGAGGTGTGGGACCGGCTCGCTGCTGGTGGCAAGCGCTGCGATGCCGAGGATGAAGCCGGGACGCGTTACGCGCGGCTGCATCGTGCGCGGGTCGTGGCAGTCGATGCAACTGACGGGATGGCCGTCGCCGACGTGGGCGTCAATGATTTGTCGCGTGGTCAACGCGGCGTTGCCGGTGGGGGCGGCAGCCGGGGGCGCGTTGTGTACCACGGCGGCGGTGCTTTTTTTGGGGGTGCCGTCGGGGGTTGCAAGCAGTTCGCGATGCACGTCGCTGTAGGACATGGTGCTCGTCAGCTCGAAACCTTTCATGACGGCAGGCCAATTGAAGCTGCCCGCGAGCGCTGCGGCGTCGGCCGGGCTTCCGGTAGCCTGCAGGCCGAGCCGGCGGTAGGTCGGGATGATGCTGCCGTGGCAATGCAGGCATGCGCCGGACTGTGGCTTTTTCGTGACGCGCTCCGTGTGTTCCTGATCGTAGAGCATGTAGGCGTGGCCGCGCCGTTCGCGGTAGTCGATGGAGAATGCGTAGCCCGCGTACAGGCGTTTCAGCCAGGGGCTTTTTCCCAGTTTTTGCGCCGGCATCGCGCTGGACCCGCCGTACCGCGTGTGCGTTACGTCGACGCTGCGGCCATACCCGTCGAACTGCCTGGGCCAGTTCATGCCCCACGGCTCGGGGTCGGTGGTTAGCTCATCGACCTCGACAAGGCGGACGAACGGCGAGCGCCCTTCCTGTTTGTGCTGGAAGATCGTGACCAGCAGAGCCGTCACGCCAAACGTCACAACCGCCGTGATTGCCAAAATCATCGCCATGAACAGCGCCAAGCGCCTCCGGCGAGGCGGGGACGATTCCGTAGGTGGTTCAGACGTTGCCTGAGACATGCTGCTCCTCCGTTAGTCGCGTGGGTTGTCGCCCACGGATCCGCGCCTTCGCCCGGCGTGGCCGACGTCGTTATGACACTGGACGCAGCGAAGCATTTCTCCGCCCTCGTGCTCCGGGAACATCTGATCGACGACTTCTTGATGGCAATGCACGCACGCGTCCTGCGTCACCCGGCGGTTGCGGGGCTTGATCTGGATCGGCTCGTGAAAATCTTCGAGCGTGAACGCCAGGGAGTGAAAGAAACCGTTGTCGGCTTTCACTCTCCACTTCCCGATGAAGTCGTGGGGAAGATGGCAATCGTTGCAGGTGGCGACGTTGTGGTGGCTGCTTTTCTGCCAGGAATCGAAGTGGTCCTGCATGACGTGGCAGTTGGCGCACGATGCCGGATCATTGCGAAGATAGCTGTAACCCTTGCCGTAGCCGAAGGTGAATGCGCCGACCCCGCCGAGCATGCCCGTCGCGATTGCCAGGACGACCGCCAGCATCCCGCCCGGCACGATGTACGCCAGCTTCTTTCGCCTTGCCTTTGGACCCGCAGGGGTGGGTGGTGAGATTGGCGGGTTGGCGGAAGGGTCACTCGATTCCACGAAATGCTCCTGCCCCGTTGAAGCAGCATCAATCGCGAGGAGCGATCATGTCAATGATGATTATGGGCGACGGGGATTGATGAACGAACCAAAGCGCGGTCGTCCGACCACTTCGATCAAACTCGCTGTCGCGTTACGCGCTGACGCGGACCGTCCGCGCCGGGGTGGCGGCGTCGTGGAGCTTTGGCTTGAGATACTCCGCGGTATAGCTGGCCTTGGCCTTTACCACCTGTTCCGGCGTGCCTTCGGCCACGACCGTTCCGCCACCGTCGCCGCCTTCGGGGCCCATGTCGATGATCCAGTCGGCGCACTTGATCACGTCGAGGTTGTGCTCAATGACGAGGATCGTGTTGCCCATGTCGGCGAGCCGGTTGAGCACAGTCAGCAGGTTGTTGATGTCGGCGAAGTGCAGGCCGGTGGTCGGCTCGTCGAGCACGTAGAGCGTCTTGCCGGTGGCCGACTTGGCCAGCTCGCGCGAGAGCTTCACGCGCTGCGCCTCGCCGCCGGAGAGCGTGGGCGCGCTCTGGCCGATCTTCATGTAACCGAGGCCCACCGAGACCAGCGTCTCGAGGATGCGCCGCAGCTGGGGGAAGGCCCTGAACATCTCGAGACACTCGTCGACGCTCGTATCGAGCACGTCGGCGAGGAAGTGCATCTCGACCTTGACCACGCCATCGCCCTTGCACGACTCGCAGCGCCCCCCCTTCACGTTGAAGG
>JBKJRK010000160.1:0-10808 GCA_046593135.1 Tepidisphaeraceae bacterium
CCGAACGCGAGCGGGTCGAGGTGGGCTTCGATGCCGTGCGCGCCGAAATATCCGTTCGCCGCCGCATATCCGCCCATGAAAGACGGGCTGTAGCCCAGGAAATTACCCAGGAAATGCCCGAAGAACGGCGTGTTGACGAACCCGATCAGCACCGCGCCCGCCGCCAGAATGACCAGCGGAACGATCATCACGCGCGGCTCGTGGTCGTGATGTTCGTGCGGTTCGTCGTGGCCGCCGTCCTGCGCGTGGGCGGCTTTACCGTGGTGCTGCGGAATGTGGATCAGGTGAGGGTCTATGTTGTTGTCTTCACTCGTGTGTTGAGGATTGGTGCCCCGCGGGTCGTCCTGGCCGTGTACGCCCGAAGGAACCCCGGGGATCACTTGCGGCCCTTCAAACACGCGGAAGTAAAGACGGAACGCGTAATACGCCGTCATGAACGCGGTCACGAGCAGCAGTGAGCCGACGAGGTTGCCGAACCGCGTTTGTTTCAAGAAGGCGGCGACGACGATCTCGTCTTTCGACCAAAACCCGCTGAACGGGATCATCCCCGCCAGCGCCAGACAGCCGATCAACATGAGCCAGCGCGTCCTGGGCAAAATGCGCTTGAGGCCCGACATCTTTCGCATGTCCAGCTCCCCCGCCATCGCGTGCATGACGACGCCGGAGCTGAGGAACAGAAGGGCTTTGAAAAACGCGTGGGTGACGAGGTGGAACACGCCGGCGACCGGCGCGAAAAGTCCGACCGCGACGAACATGAACCCGAGCTGACTGACGGTCGAGTACGCGAACACTTTTTTCAGATCGAACTGCCGCAACGCGATCGTGGCGCCGAGTAATGCGGTAATCAAACCGACCACGACGATGGTGGTCATCGCCGCCCCGTTGGCGACGAACAGCGCGCTGCACCGCGCGAGCATGTACACGCCGGCCGTCACCATGGTGGCGGCGTGGATGAGGGCGCTGACGGGCGTGGGGCCTTCCATGGCGTCGGGGAGCCAGACGTAGAGCGGGAACTGCGCGCTCTTGCCGAACGCGCCGATCATCAGCATGAACGGAATCGCCTGGAGCGCGTGCTGCTTCCACAGCGGCATCGCCGCGAGATCGGCCGGCCGGACCGCGAGGTTGGCGGCCATGTCGAGGAAGCCCAGTGCCCGGTGTTCCTCGCCCGAGCTGCCGCCGCCGAAATAGCTGACGGTGCCGAAGACAAGGAACGTCAGGAAGATCCCGATGGCAAACCCGAGGTCGCCGATGCGGTTGACGATGAACGCCTTCTTCGCCGCGTCGCGCGCCGAGGGCTTGTCGTAGTAGTAGCCGATCAGCAGATACGAGCACAGGCCGACGCCTTCCCACCCGAGAAACAGCATGACGAGGTTGTCGCCCATCACGAGGCAGGTCATCGAAAAGATGAACAGCCCGAGGTAAGCGAAAAAGCGGAAATACCCCTCCTCGCCCTTCATATACCCGGCGGCGAAAATGGTGATGAGCAAGCCGATGCCGCAAACGACCATCAGCATGACCGCCGTCAGCGGGTCGAACAGTGCCCCCGCCTCCGCGACGAAACGCGTCGGCAGCTCGCCGCTGGCGATGTTTTTGCTTGTCGTCCAAACCTCGGCCGGCCCCCCGGTGTCGATCCACGTGAACCAGTGGGCGTGGTCGAAGTAAAACGACCTGCCTTCGTTCCCCTCGCCGCCCACATGGCCCATCATTCCGAAGAGCAAAACCGCCGACATCACCGCCGCGATTCCGACCGAGATCCAGATCGGCCAGTGCGACTTGCCCTTGAGGTACCGCACCCCAAAGAACCCCGAGACCATCGCGCCGATGAGCGGGAGGAGGGGAATGAGGTAGGAATGGTTGATGACGAAGGTCATGGGGTCAGTAGTCAGTAGTCAGTAGCTGGGAGGGGGGACTGCCTTCGCTACGGACTACTGACTACGGACCACTGACGATCTATCCTTTCAACTCCCGCCACGCGTCCGCGTCCAGCGTGTTCTTTTGACGGAAAAGCAAAACAACCAGCCCCAGGGCCAACGATGCCTCGGCGGCGGCGATGACGAGGATGAAGATCACGAACGCCTGGCCGGCGAGGTTGCCGTGGAAATGGCTGAACGCGATCAGGTTGATCGCAACGCCTTGGAACATCAGTTCCGTGCAAAGGAACATGACGATCAGGTTCCGCCGGGCCATGAACCCGATCAAGCCGATCGCGAACATAATCGCGCCGACGGCGAGGTAATGCTGGAGCGCCAACTGGGTCATCCGCGCCCCTGAGAAAAAATGCAGAATGCAGAATGACGAATGCAGAATAAAGAGCGGCGGGACGCGGCGTTCCGCCCCCACATTTCATTCTGCATTCTGCATTCTGTATTCTGCATTGGTTTAGGTTTCCGGGTACGCCTTCTGCCTTGGGTTGTCCGTGCCGTAGACCGGGATGCTGTGCGGGTCGTCGTTGATCGGGGTCGCGGGCGCGACGACGGTTTCGGGCGCGGGCGTGCCGGCGACGGTGGACACGTCGAACACACGCCGGCGGGCGATCAAGATCGCGCCGATCATCCCGAGCGTCAGGATCAGGCCCGCCAGTTCCAAATTGACCGGCTGCTCCTGGAACAGGTACCGGCCGAGGGCTTGAATGCTGAATGACAGTTCCGGGGTCGCGTCGGCGTCGAGAATCAATTCCGCAGGCACGAGGGCCCGGGCGGCGTCCGCATCGGGAGCCTGCACTTCCCCCGCCACGTCGACCGTCCGGCCGTTCGGCATGGCCTTGATGGCGGCGTAGGTGAAGGTGCGGTCGCCAACCGTAATGGGGCCGGCGCGGTCGAAAATCACAAACAACATCACGCCCATCAGCGCAAAGCCGATGGCGGCGGCGGCGACGGGGTCGCGGCTGACGGCGTCGTGCTCGGCGAGGGCGTCAATTCCAGCTCGCGCCGAAGACGCCGCGAGCATGATCACGAACACGTAAGTGATGAGAATCGCCCCGGCGTAAATCAGCACGAGCGCCGCGGCCATAAACTCCGCCCAGAGCAGGATAAACAGCCCCGCCGTCGCAAACACCGTCAGCACGAAATACAACGCGGCGTAGACGGGACGGGAATGGGTCACGACGCGCAACGCGCTGAAAAGTGCAATTGCCGAGAAGATCCAGAAGTAAACGCTGACGCCGGCACCGGCATACCCGATCGCGAAGCGAACGAGCGTCAACGCGAATACGAGCACGACGAGCAGTAAAATCGCCGCGCCCAGGTATCGCATCCCCCCGTTCCAACGGCGGCCGGGCAGGAGGAAGTAAGTCCCCAGGCCCGCAACGATGCACAACGTCAGGATCAGCACCGGCGAGACGACCGCCGGAAGCAATGGCGACGCGGCGCCGGTGTCATCCCCGCCGGAAGCGAGCGGCGATGCCAACGGGGCAAAAGCAGCGGCGATGGATTCGGATTCAGCAGTGCCGAGAATCATGGAACGCACGGAGTCTAAGAGTGGGGTTGAACCGACGCAAGATCGTCGTGAACGATTTCAAGAAGCCAGCCACGAGGGAAAAACAACAAGGTCAATTCTGTTGTCTTGATGACTTCGTGGTTCATTTGGGCCTCCCACCAAATGATTGAACGCCAAGGCGCCAAGGCCGCCAAGAAAAGCGGGAGGCAAAAAATGAGCCGCCGATCAACGCGGATACACGCGGATGCATTCAGAAAAAGAGTTCTTCCGTCTGATCCGTGTTCATCCGCGTTGATCCGCGGTCAATCTCTTTTTTTTCTTCTCCTTGGCGTTCTTGGCGCCTTGGCGTTCATTCCCTCTCTTTTATCAGGCGTTTTATGCTCTAAGACATCGGTCGCGTCGCGGGCTGCGTCGTCGGGTGGGTTGTGGGTGGGTTGGCAATGGAAGCAATGCGACCCCGCTCGTACCACTCGCCTCGGAGCCAATCGGCCAAGAGGCCGACTTGCGTTGGGGTCAGGAGCTTTTCTTCGCCGAAGGCTGGCATGCGGTCGTTGTCTTTGCCGTAGAGGCGGGGGTGGGCAGGGTTGTTGATGATGTCGATGACCCACTGCCGCGAGCCGTAGCCGGTGAGGTCGGGGCCGCCTTTGCCTTTTTCGCCGTGGAAGGTGTGACAGTCGGTGCAAGCCAGGCCGGCGTCGCCGATCCACTTTTTGCCTTCCACGATGTCTGAGACGTCGGCCGCGTCGGCTTGCGCCTGGGACTGAAGCTGTGCTTCGGCGGAGAGGGCTTTGATGACCTGGAGCAGTTTCGCCTTTTCGTCGGCGTCAAACTGGGCGACGTCTTCCTTGACGTACTTGACCATCTTGCCGGCGTGGGCCTTCGTCTTTGGCCCGTAGTACATTTCGGTATCGACGCGCACGGGGTCGAGCACGCCGGCGATCCACTCGCGCGACGCGAAGCCGGCAAGGTCGGGGGCGCTCGGGGATTCGGCGAGTTCAGCGCCGGTGCCGTCGTGGCCGTCGAACCCGTGACAACTGGCACAATGCCGGGCAAAGAGCTTCGGCCCCTGCGTTTTCGCATCGCGGCGGAGCAGCCA
This sequence comes from Tepidisphaeraceae bacterium, assembly GCA_046593135.1. Lineage (GTDB taxonomy): Bacteria > Planctomycetota > Phycisphaerae > Tepidisphaerales > Tepidisphaeraceae > JBKJRK01. Next base: position 4,532 of record JBKJRK010000160.1, read on the forward strand.
AACCGCGCCCTCAGCCGGAATACCCGCCGGCGAACCCGCCAATTCAACCACGCGGTCGGCGTCGGCCCGGGACATTTGCACCGAACGGGCAAACTCCGGCTTGCCGCTCGTGCCGACGATCGACGTCGCCGTGAGCAACACCGCCGCGACGATCACCGCCAGGAGCAACCCGAGCCGCGTGCGATGATGCCATTCCCAGCGGCACAGCGATATCGGAGTCGGCCCGACGATCGATTCGACGCGGACGCCGGAGCCCGGATCGGCTTCAGACGGATCGGGCGTCTCGGGCCCACGGGCGAGTTCGACCTCCCCGGCGTGTGGGTAATCTCGGAACAGCGCGACGGTAAACAGCAGCACCAGCAGCGCGAGCAAGCCGAATAACATCAGCCGCTGCACGGGAAGATGTTCGCCGCCGATTTGAACCGTCGGCCCCGCCTGCGCCGCCCCGCCGCCGGCCATGGCGATCAGCAACCCGAGCCCCAGCAGCGCGAGCAACGAGCCGAGGACGATCACATTAAACCGGAAACTCTGCTCGCGCCGGAATAGCGGCACAAGAACCAGCGTCGCCAGCAGCAAGACCGACAACAACCCGATCCCGAAATTCGCCCCGAGCTTCGCGAACAGCGGCACGTTCACCCGCGGCCCGCCGGCGTCTTCGAGCAACGCCAGGGCCGTCAGCAGGACCATGCCCGCGCCCAAAAACATCGTGAAGAACACGTTGAACCAATGTCCCACCCGCCACCGCCCGATCAGCGGCATGAGCATCAGCAGGAACATCACCGCGGCGGGGATCACGACCGCGCCGTAAATCTCGTTAGAGCCGGCGAAGTACGGGATTTTCAAGAACTGGAACAGGAACAGGAAATACCACTCCGGCCTGGCCGCGCCGAAAGGCTCTGACGGATCAGCCGGGGCGGCCAGTTCGGCGCCGACGTGGTCCGACCCGCCGGGGATCATCTTGAAGCGGAACACCAACAGCAGCACGAACAGCAGGACACCTAGGCACGCGACGGCGTCTTTCAGAACCTGGTCGGGCCAGAAATAAGTATTCCGCCCCCGGGCCGGCTCCTTGTGCCGCAGGCCGTGACGTCGAAAGACGTACACGTGGATCGCGATGAACCCCATCATCAGCATCGGCAGCAGCCCGGCGTGCAGCGCGAAGAATCGCGTGAGCGTGTGGTGCCCGTAATCCGGCCCGCCGACGATCACCCGTTGCAAGGCCGGTCCCACGACCGGAACCACGCCGAGCAAACTCGTCGCCACCTTCGTGGACCAATACCCCTTCTGATCCCACGGCAGCAGGTAGCCGGTGAGCGAGAGTGCGAGCACGAGGTTGAGCAGGATGACGCCGATCCAGAAGTTCACTTCGCGCGGCGCGCGGTACGCGCCGTCGACAATGACCTGCAGCATGTGGATCGCCAGCAGGATAATCATCGTCTGCGCGGTGTAATGGTGAATGCCGCGCAAGACGTCGCCCCCGGCCATCTCGTGCTGAATGTAGTAGACGCTCTCCCAAGCCGTCTGCGAACTGGGGCTGTACGCGGCCCAGAGGAAAAAGCCGGTGACCATCTGAACGACAAACGCGAACATCAGCGTGCTGCCCCAAACGTAGCGCCACCGCGCCCCGCCGGGGATGTGTTCGTAGAGCGCCGCGTTGGTCAGGCCCCGGATGCCGGTGCGGTCTTCAAGCCAGTCGAACAGTCGAGTCATGCGGCAGAAAGTAGACAGCACGCGATGGGCGGCAGTCAACTGAAAGCAAGGAAGCGAGCGAGTCGACTCCCATCAGCGTCTTCACCGCCGTGCCGCACTCCGGACACCACGACGAGCTCGATATTGAGGAACGCGCCGTTTTGTTTTCCAGATGACGGCTGCGGCAGCAAGTTGAGTCGGATAGAATATCTTGGATGTCTACCCCTTTGTGTGTTGACCACACGGTCAGTTTCCCATCGGCGAAGCGAGCGCGCCGGGGTGCGGTGCGAGTGTGCATCTGTGTTCTGGTGGTCGCAATTGGTTACGTTGCTTGGGCGTATGCAGACCCCGCAGCGCAAACGCAAGCGGCGTTTGACGAGGTGCACGAGCAGCTGCGTGCTCTGGATCAAGCGGTTGCGGCACTACCCGCCGGTGGCGACGCAGCTCGGGCAGGCGCCGTTACCGCGCTCTCGCCGCGTTTAGTCGCGCTGCTTCAGATGACGAAAAAGGCGTATGCGGGGATGCCGCGGGACAAGCTTCCCGCCGGTGTTCGACGACCCACGGGGACCGCCCGTAGCCCGCTCTTCGCTGCGGGGCGGGAGGTGATACAGGCCGCCGTGCTGACGGATGATAAAGGCGGGCGGTGGTGCGTTGTTGTCGCCGGCGGCGGTGAACAAGTCAGCACTATCGCATGGCCCGCGGGATCTCCAAGCCTGAGCACCATCGTTTGCGGTTTTGCCCTGCAATTCGCGCACGGCATTCAGCCACCGTCACGCTTGCAGATGCCCGACTCACAGCCAGCGTATGAAGGAAAAACGATACCCCTCCATGTGGTTCTGGACGGCATCACCCAGCATGCCTCGCTCACGATCGATTCGAGCGGCGTTCCGCACGGCTGGGTTGAGGGCTGGCAGCGTATCGAGGGCTCGATGAGTTGGGGCGAAATCGGACGCTACGGATATCGCAACGTCAGCGTGGACGTACCCCCGCACAAATCGCTCCCACATCCGGAACGGATCGCCACCATGCGGTTCATGCCGGACGGGCGGATCGCGACTGCTGACACGGCACGTCTGGCGGTGATCGATCCAGCCGACGGGACATCCAAGGTCATCGACCGATCCGCCGATTCCAAGCGCTTTTACCATCGTTGGCGGCTATCGCCCGATGGGCGCTTTTTTATCGTGCCGGATAAGCCGCTTCGCGGCGTGAGCGTGGTCGATCTTCTGTCGGGAGAGCAACGGCGCCTCGCCGATGTCCCCTTGAAAGATTTCAGTCGTAGTGATTTCGGCTTTGAGTCGCCGCAGACGGTCTTGATGATTGAGCATTTTCACCTTGCTCGCCTTGGAGTTGAAGGCAAGAGCGTTGGGGTTTTTGACGTAATTGCTGACGGAAGCACCCTTAAAATAGTCCCAAGCACTCTCTTAGCCTCGGAAAAGCAGGGGGCGAGGAGTTTCCCTATCTTCTCTGCCGCTGGTAACACCCTCGCAATCGGCCACAGCGCGGGGATTTTCGTGTTGTCGAAGGATGGCGATGGATGGTCCGATGCCCGGCGACTCGACGACTGGACGGGAGCGTCCATTTCGTTGTCGCCCGATGGGCGTTGGCTTGTAAAGCAACAACGGTTAATCAGTACTGTTTATGATGTGAAGAGCCTTGCCCCAGTGGCGGAATTTTCTGGCGAATTCTTCGGCAACGGGGCTGAGATGGATCGTGTGTCGTGGAGTGCCGACGGGTCATTAGTGGCACTGACGATCAGCGGCGGGCGCCTGGGATTATGTACGCTGGATGAGCGGAAGCTGGCTGTCGAACTGCTCACAGCGTCACCCGCATTCAAGGAGACGTTCCAAGGCGCGTTTTGCCTGTCCCCCGATGGCAAGTTTCTCGCCTCGAAGCTGAATGACGACCAGACGCTTAACATCTGGCGTGTGGCGGACGTGTTCGAGCAGGCTCAGAAAGTGACGCCTGGAGTTTCCAAGTAACGCGAGAGACTTCCATCTCTTTCACATCCGGCTCGCCGCCCGTTGGCAATAAGGCAATGTATGGCTGGCTGAGCTCGATCTTCCAAAGGAGGCGGAACCCTCGTCTCCTTCACCGCGTCGGCATCTTCTCATGCGTCCCGGCGACAAAGTTCTGGAAACGGACGCGGATCGTGCCGGCCTTAAGCGATTCAGAATCGACGGCGAGTTGGTCGAGGTCGCGCGGGCTCACGCAGCCGGGGGCGCGGGTGCCGTCGGGATTGAAGGCACTGTTGTGGCAGGGGCACAGGAACCCCCCCTGCCCGCCCGCGGCCGCGCCCTCCCCGCCTCTTACCGGCTCGACGAAGCAGTTGGCGTGGGGGCACAGGACGTTGAACGCGACGACCTGGTCGGGCGCGTCCTTCGTTCGCTTGAGGTACACCGCCCCGATCGGGGAAGCGGGATGCTTGTTCCACGCGTCGATTCGCTCGGCCAGGATTTGGAATTTTCGCGGCACGCCGTCGGCGGGGAGGGCCGAAAGCGGCGCGACGTCGATAAAGCCCTTGGCCGCGGCTCCGCCGGCCGAGGCCTGCTTTTTCCGAAGCGGGTTGAGAAATACGAGCAGGCCCGCCAGGCCGGGAATCGTCATAACGATCCCGCCGATCAGCACGGCGGCGATTTTCTTCAGCGCGTCCCGGCGGGCGGGTAATTCGGGGTTGAAAGTCGATCGATCGTTGGCGTCCGATGTCATCGGCGCGGATCGTAACCGAAGACGCCTGGCCGCGCAAAACAGGCCGGGTCGCGCAAGTCTCAAACAACCACGAAAGCGCGAAGGACACAATGACGGCCACGAAGGAAAGACGACGAGAACCAAATCTTTTATCTTTGTGACCGTCTTCGTGTTTTCGTGACTTCGTGGTGCATTGAGACGCCTTCGCCCGGCCGCGTTCTCCAGGCAGGAGCTTGTCGCGCATTGCCCCCCCAACCCCCCGGCGGTACAAACGTCCGCCGGTGGACATCCTTTGGAAGATTCTGGCCACGCTCGGACTGGTGGCCCTGAACGGGTATTTCGTGGCGGTCGAGTTCGCGGCGGTCAGCGCGCGGACCAGCCGGCTCGAGACGGCGGCGCAAACCGACCTGTTCGCGGCGTTGGCGTTGCGGATCAAGAAGCAACTCGACCTGTACCTGTCCACCTGCCAGCTCGGCATCACCATCGCCAGCCTGGCGCTGGGCGCGGTCATCGAGCCGCTGATCGCGGCGATGCTCGACCCGCTGCTGATCAGTTGGGGCATTGCCGGCGAGGTCGACAAATCCGGCCACAGCGCACTTTCCTTCGCCATCGGCCTGACGATCGGCACGGCCCTTCACGTCGTCGTGGGCGAGCAGGCCCCGAAAAACTGGGCCATCCAGTACGCCGACCGACTGCTGCCGTTTTTATCCCCTCCGCTGATTATCTTTACGTACCTGTTCTACCCGTTCATCTGGCTGCTCAACGCCGCCAGCAACGGCCTGCTCCGCCTGACGGGCGTGAAAATTTCCCCGGACGTGCACGGCGGGCTCCCCCACACCGAAGAAGAACTCCGCGGCCTACTTTCGCAAGCCGTCGCACAAGGCACCATCGCCAAGGGCAACGAGAAGATCCTCACCAGCGCCTTCGACTTCGGCGACCTGAAGGTCCGGCAGATCATGAAGCCGCGGACCGAAGTCGATTACCTGACGCTCAACCAGCCGATCGGCGACGTGTTGCGGATCGTGCAGCGCAGCTCGTTCACCCGCCTGCCGCTGTGCGACGGCGACATCGACCATGTCGTCGGACTGGTTCACATGAAGGATTTATTCAACCACCTCAAGCTCACGCCCGGCAAGCTTCGCTTCGTCGACGAGCGCACGCCGGAAGGCGAGCTGATCGCCATCCCGACCGGTTTGCCCGGATCGGCGGTGCACGTGATCGGCTCGGGCGAGCTCAAACTGGATAAGATCAAGCGCGACGTGCTGTTCGTCCCCGAGCTGACGCCGGTGCCGAAGCTGCTGAAACAGTTTCAGACGAGCCACATTCATCTGGCGGTGGTGGTTGACGAATACGGCGCGACGCGCGGAATCGTGACGCTGGAAGACGTGATCGAAGAGATTGTGGGCGAGATCGAGGACGAGTTCGACCCCGCGGCCAACCCCGACTTCGTTCCGGAAGGCGAGAACTTCCGCGTGAGCGGTCTATTCCCTCTGCACGAGTTGCGCGACAAGCTCGACCTGCACAACGTGGAGCTCGGCGACGTCGACACGATCGGCGGGTATCTCATCCAGGAGTTGGGCCGCTTCCCCCGCCCCGGCGACAGCGTTGAGTTCGGCGAGGCTTACACGGTTCGTGTCGTGACAGTTCAGCAAAAACGCGTCGGACAAGTGCTCATCCTGCCCAAAACACAAGACGCCATGCGCGCCGACGGCCCGGGCAAGCCGTAAAGTCTAATAACGATTTCGATTGATTGTCGCGCCGCACACGCGTGCATCCGAACCCCCACGCCGGTGCAGAGCGGAGCGCCGCCCCGGATTCTTCCCGTCAGACCGGGCATCCGGGGCGGGGCTTCGCTTTGCCCCGGCGTGGGGGCGATGAAACCGCTCGCGCGGGAAGCAAG
>JBKJRK010000204.1:0-3791 GCA_046593135.1 Tepidisphaeraceae bacterium
CCAAGGCCAGTGCCAGCAGCCGTTCACGGCGGCGGCGCAGGCGGTAACGGGTCGGCTGGTGTCGGTCAGCTTTCATTGCGACAAGCTGCCGCGGGGCGGCGTGTTCAACGAGGGCGATCAGCCGCTGCCGCTCAACCCCGATTACGTCTTCGAGAATTTCGTCACCGGCCCGTGTAACCGCCTGCCCCACGCCGCTGCCGTAGCGGTGGGAGAGCAGCCGGGGCAGGCATATAACCCGTTGTTCATTCACGGCGGGGTCGGCCTGGGCAAGACGCACCTGCTCCAAGCCGTCAGCCAGAAAGTTCTCGAGCGAGAGCCGGACGCGCGCATTCTGTATTTGTCATGCGACGCGTTTGTGAACCAGTTCATCAATTCCGTCGAGACCGGCGAGATGAACCAGTTCCGCCACCGCTATCGCCACGTGGATGTGTTGGTGATCGACGACATCCACTTTCTCGCCGGGCATCCGCGCACGCAGGAAGAATTTTTCCACACGTTCAACACGCTGTACCAGCAGCACAAGCAGATCATCCTTTCGTGCGACTGTCCGCCGAGCGAGATCCCCGAACTCGAAGAGCGGCTCGTCAGCCGCTTCAACTGGGGTCTTGTCGCACGCATCGAAAAACCTTGCTACGAGACGCGTGTGGCGATCCTGCAGAAAAAGAGCAAGCTGCGCGGGCTTCAACTGACCGACGACGTGTTGTGCTACATCGCGGCCAAGGTGGAGAACAACACGCGGGAGCTGGAAGGCGCGATCACCAAGATTCAGGGCATGGCGATGCTCCAGGAAGGCCGGATCGATCTGGAACTCGCCAAGGCCGCCCTCGGCGAGACCGCCACGCCGGAGCAGAAGCGGATCACCGTCCAGCAGATTTTGGACGCGGTCACGAAGTACTACAACGTGAAGGTCAGCGACCTGCAGGGGAAAAAGCGTCACAAGAGCATCGCGTTTCCGCGGCAGGTGTGCATGTTCCTCGCCCGCCGGCACACGCGTTACAGCCTCGAAGAGATCGGCGGCTACTTCGGCGGCCGGGACCACACGACCGTGCTCCACGCCGTCCGCACCGTCGACGCCGACATCAAGGCCGAGCGCGACATCGCGGACCAGTTGAACCACCTCGAAGGCCAGCTGACGGGGGCGTGAATTACAGAATAATTAGCCGCCGACGGGTCGCCGATTTACACAGATAAAAGGAATTGAATTTTCTTTGTCTGTGTGCATCTGTGCCCCATCGGCGGCTGGTTTTTATTTGCCGGCCGAGGCTTTCTGTTGGAAGGTTTCCTTGCCCGCAAGTGACCGCACTCCATGCCAACGCTGTCGCTCTATACTACACCCGCCCATCCGGACGCCTGGCACCGCGTCATCGCGCCCGGCGGATACGAGTGGTGGCACTTCGAGGCCGACGACGATTCGACCGAACTTCGAGTGACCGCCGATTTTTTCGACGGCGACCCGTTCGACGCGAACTATCTCCGCGCCTACGCCCGCTTTCGCCGCCGGCCGACGCGTTTTGCCCCGCCGGTGCCGCGGGATTATCCGCGCGTACGAATGAGCGTCCGCGAAAAGAACCAGCCTGTCGCAGAATTTACGGCGCGGTTTTCACCCGGGACGTTTCGCGGGTCTGACGTCCGTCCGGACGTTCAGATCGGCCGGAACACGATGGCGTCGGAAGCCGAAGGGGTGTTCCACCTGTCGCTGCAAGAAATGCACGCCGGACCAGGCTCGAACATCAAAGTCGACATGGTATTTCGCGCCGCGCAGCTCGACTTGCCGGCGGTCCGTGAGTTGCCGTCGCCTGACGGAACGACAGGAAAACATTTTCGAGTGGTGAACGACCGGCGATGGGACGTTACCGGCACGATTCGGCTCACGTCATCCCACAGCGTTAACCGTAGCATCGCACTTCAGGGCCACGGGCGTTTTGATCATCGGTTCGGGGGCGGCCCGATCGTGCTGGAGCAGTTTTAAGGTGGCTGCGACGCCTGTTTCGCCTTATGTAGCTTCCGAACGCAGGTGTCGCAGCTACGAGATGTCGTTGGACGCTCGCACGCGCCGTCGCCGTGTGTGAGATTCCTTTTGTTTTAGGCTTGGTGGATCAGATTACTTTGAATCCGAAGTCGCGCTGTCGCTTACGGCGTCCGCCGGTGCGGTTGCGGGGGCGTCGGCGGGAAGAAGGCGGAAGACCTGGCCGGTGCCGCGGCCGACTCTGTTTTTGCCGCTTTTTACTTCGAGCTTGCCGAAGTCGAGCACGTAAAGATACCCGTCCGGGCCGACCTTCACGTCGATCGGGCGCTCCAGCATGTCGGCGTTGCGGCCTTTGCGGAGCTTGCTGCGGGGGACGCCGGCGGTGTTGCGGATGAAGTCGCGGGCGGTTTTGGAATCGCCTTCGACGTCGACCCGGACCACCTTGTAACCCACGGGCTGCTTCAACTTCTTCCCGCTGTTGGCAAACGGAGCACGGTCGCCGCTGAGGGCGACGATCAGTTGTCGGCGGAACTCGCTCAGCGGGCCTTCGTCGGGCAGGAACGTCATCTTCGCGGCGCCGCACAGCGAGGGCAGCACGGCCCGCACCATGTTGTCGCGGACGGTCGGGTCGAACGGGATGCCGAGCGCCGGCGGGTGATCGAACACGAAGCTGTTCTTCTGGTAGCCCGTCGCGCGGAGCATCTCTTCGCCCGGCTGAAACGCCTCGTTCGTCACCGGCTGGAGGTCGGCAGTCAGATCGGGCCAGCCGTAAAAACGGCTGGAGTAGATGCGCAAAACGGTGTTGGGGTCGTCTTTCACCGGGCGCGTGCCGCGCAGTTCCATGCCTTGGTTCGTCGCGTAGAGGTATTGGTATTGTGGGTGAAACGCGAGCCCTGCGGGGTAGCGGATGCCGTGGGCCTCGACCCGCAGGTCCCGGTCGATGCCGCCCGTGGGGAGGACGGAATAGATCGCCGCGTTCGGCTTTTTCACGCCCTCGATTTCGCTGCGGTAGCTGACGCCGAACGGCTGGTGCGGTCCGGTGACGGCCTGTTCAGAGCCGGTGAACAGGCCGGCCCGGGGGTTCGGCGAATTGAATCGGAACCCGCGCGTGACGGAGCCGATGTAGGGCACGTCGTGCAGATCGGCGTGCTTCTGAACCCACCCGACGTCCCAGTTGTCGAGCCCGACGACGCCGCTGTTGGTGGCGCTGCCGACGCCGAACCAGAGGCGTTCGTCGGAGGGGTTGAACACGACGTCGGTCACGCCGTAGTCGCCTTGCGCCGGCAGGCCGGCGACGACGGTGGAGCCTTTGCCGTCGTACCCGACGGCGGAGATCATGCCGAAGCCGTCGCGGTCGCGGTGGGAAACGTAAACGACGCCGTCGCGCACCGTCATCCCGCCGATCGGTCCGTACATGTGGAACGGAATTTCTCGAAAGCCCAGCAGCCGTTTGCCCTGGGGATAAACGCGGAAGGTCGAACCGTCGGCGTAATTAAAGCCGAGGATTCGCGGCTCGCCGCCGGCGATTCCCGACTCGGCGACCAGCAGCGCGTTTTTTTGCGCGTCGAACGCTATTGCGGTGGGGGAGTTGAGGTTGGTGATGAACCGTTCGAAGCGCATCCCCGCTGGGAACTCGACAACGCTCCGGTCGATCGGCTTGCGAAGCTCCGGCGGAATGATCCCCGCCCCCCGGCCGCAACCGGAAGCGGTGAGGGCGGCGAGGAACAGAAGCGTAAGAAGTTTGGTTTTTGGTTTTTGGATTTTGGATTGGAAGACTCGCGCGGCAATGTGACGCGCGGGCCGGTTGGTGCTGCTGCTGATCGGC
>JBKJRK010000426.1:0-6257 GCA_046593135.1 Tepidisphaeraceae bacterium
GCGGCGGAAACGGTCCGCGTTTGAACCAGGGCGATCGCGTGTGGCAACTCGTAGGGGCGAACCTTGTGTTCGCCCTCTTCCCTTGCTTGGTACGAAGGGCGAACACAAGGTTCGCCCCTACGCGACAGATGCGATTGCCCTGGCGTTTGAACGGTTAAAAAACATCACCGTTCGAAATATTGCCGAGCCGAAGGTATCATTTCGTCATGCCCCCGCTCTTGCAGGCCAAGCACGCTTCACTGGCCGACTTGTGCGCCAGTTACGCCGTCGAGCGTCTGGACTTATTCGGCTCTGCGGCAACCGGGGAATTTGATCCGATCACAAGCGATCTAGACTTCGTCGTCACCTTTGCGCCGCATGACACGCGCGATCTGTTCGACCGTTTTTTTGGGTTGCAAGGGGACTTGGAAGTACTGTTCGGTCGGAAAGTGGACCTCATCACCGATCGCTCGATCCGAAATCCTTACTTTCGACGGGTCGTCGACCAGACTCGCGTAAATGTGTATGACGCACGACCCGCGACAATCGCTGTATGACATTCAGCAGGCTGCCGGGCGGATTGTAGCATTCTGTCGCGGCAAGCAGGCGCCGGATTATTTTGCGGACGTCTACTTCCGGTCTGCGGTAGAGCGTTAGTTCGAAATCGCTGGTGAAGCGGTCAATCGCCTGCAAAAATCGTCACCGGAATTAGTCACCCGTATCTCGGAGTATCAAAAAATCATTGGCTTTCGAAACCAACTGATTCACGGATACGACATCATCGACGACGAAATCTCATGGCTCGCCGTCGAGAAAAAACTTCCCGTCTTGCTCGAACAGGTAACGGCCCTCCTCCTCGAATTGAACGCCGCTGACAGCGACGACGCGAAGCGTTAGACTGGCGGCCGCCCATGAAAGACTCCGACGTCCTCGTCCTCGAAGAACCCCGCTTGTCGCTGGCAGACCAGTTCTACGTGCCGCAGGTCCTCATCGGCCTCGGCACGACCATGAAGCACATGTTCCGCGTGCTCGGCGGCAAGGATCGCGTGATCCAATACCCCGAAGAAAAACGGGAAGACATCGGCGTCGAAGACGGCGGGATGTTCCGACAGACCTACCGTGGCGTGCACCGCCTGAACAAGGACGAAGAAGGCCGCGTGAAGTGCGTCGCGTGCTTTATGTGTTCCACCGCCTGTCCCGCACGCTGCATTCATATCGAGGCGGCCGAGAGCCCGTGGGACGACCGCGAAAAGTACCCCGCTAAGTTCGACATCGACGAGCTCCGCTGCATTTACTGCGGCATGTGCGAAGAAGCCTGCCCGGTCGACGCCATCGAGCTGACGAGCGTCTACGACATCGTCGGGCTGACGCGCCAGGAAATGATCTTCGACAAGTCGAAGCTGCTTCAGATGTTTGATCAGACGGCGGTGACCGAGCCCATGTGATCCACGAAGGGTCACGAAGGGTCACGAAGAGCAACGCGGCGCTTATACCGATTTCGATTGATTCGCGCGCCGCCCACGCGTGCATCAAACCCCACACGCCGGGGCAAAGAGCTTGTGAGCTTTTTGCGGCGCGGGCGTCTCGCCAGCGTTTTCGACACGAGGAACACGGGCGAGGCGCCCGCGCCACGTAAATCTTCACAGGCTCATAGCGTACCCGCGCCGCCCCGGATTCTTACCGTCAGACCGGGCATCCGGGGCGGCGCTTCGCTTTGCCCCGGCGTGTGGGCCACGAAACGGCCCGCGCGCGGGAATCAAGTCGAATCCGTATTACTACATTTCGCGCGGCAGGTTGCTTTCCTGACCGAGTGGAATCAGGTTCATCTTCATCATCAGGTAACGGTTTACTTTATCCGCCCGCGTCAGGCCGACGAGATGCCGGCCGTGCGGGACGACGTAATCCGGGTTGACGTTCTTCATCGGAATCAGCAGATCACGTTGCCCGTGGATCAGGTAAACCGGCACGCCCGGCGGGTCGCCGGCGCTACGGTAGCGGTGCAACGCACCGGCGGCCCATTGCACTTGGCGCGGGGAGGATTCGTTGAGCATGCGCGAGTACAGCCGCATGTGATCCCAATCCAGGCTTTCAAATAGCACGAGGGCTGCGGGGCTGCCGTAGAGCACGAGCTTGAACAGCGGCGTCGGAATCAGCGGCGCCGCGCGGCAGGCGAACCGGAAAAACGGCGCAATCGCCCGCGGGTCGCGGCACCCGCCGATCATGAAGACGCCGCGAACGTCGGGCAGGTGCCGAGCCGCTTCCAGCGCGACCAGTGCGCCGAACGAGACGCCGCCGACGAACAATTGCTCCCCGCACACCGGTTGGACGAGCGCCGCCATCCGCTTGGCGTATGATTCGAGCGTTTCCTCCGCCCGCTCCGGCACCAGCCACTGCGGGACCTCCACCCGCACGCCCGGCAGGCCGTTTCGTTGCGGCTCGAACAATCGCGCGTCCGCGCCGAGGCCGGGAAACAGGACCAAGCGGGTCGGCGGTCCGACGGCGTCGTGCGCGGAAGCGTCTGTCGGATAGGATCCGTTCGCGGCGCGGGTCACTTCTTCGCCGCTTTCGCAAACCGTTCCAACTGTTCTTTATGGCGCGGCTCGTCGGGCTCCAGCTCGGCACATTTCTTCATCGTATTGGTCGCTTGCTCGAACTCGCCTCGCTGAAAATGTGCTTCGGCGAGAGTGTCGAGACTCGCCGTGTTGGTCGGCTGAAGCTCGACGGCGCGCCTGGCGTGTGTCAACGCCGCGTCCAGCTCCCGGCGACATTTGGCGGCGGCCCACGCGTAGAGGTTATGCAGCGGGCCGCTGGCGGGGTGTGATTCACACAACTTCGCATACCGGCGGGCCGCGCGGCCGTATAGCGCGTCTGCCTCGGGTTTGTGGCCCGTTGAATCGAGCGCCGTAACGATCTCGATCAAGCTGTCGGCGTCGCCGGGGGACAGGCCGAGACAGGCATCGGCCTGCTTGATCCCCGCTTCTAATTTGCCACTCCGGATCAAACCGACGGCACGCGTCCGGCGGATCAGCGCCGGCATCGACACGTTCGCCCACGACTCGACGAACCGAGTCTGCTTGCTGTTGTTGTCCAGGAACGCCCGCTCCCATAAATCGGCGGCGCGCGTCGCGTCGCCCGCGGCGTAGGCGTCGTCGCCGGCACGGCGCAGCGCTTCGCTACGACGCCACGACAAAAACGCGCCGGTGCGAAGAATCAGTTCGCGCTCGCGTGTGGCCTCGCCGGCGAGCTTGCGCTCGGCGAGGGCCTCATACAGTGCGTGCCGGCTGTTCTCGTCACTCAGGGGGACCAGGTGGGCACGCTCCATGCGCTCTTTTCCCGACGAGGCGTCGCCGGCCTTTGCCAGCGCCCAGCCGGAGAGGTAGAGCGGCACCGGATTCTCCGGGTCGCGCGACCAGGCCCGCAGGTATCCGTCGGCCGCCGGTTGCCACCGCTTGGCGTCGGCGTCCAAGGCGGCGAGCTTGCTCACGGCGGCGGTTGCTCGGGCGGGGCTGGTCTGGTCGGTGAGGCGAACCAACTCCGCATACCGCGCGGCAGCCGCGGCGCCGCGGCCGGCGGCGGCAAGGGTGTCGGCGACCAGCTCGAGCTCCGCGTCGCGCTGTTCCGGCGGGCGGCCCATCGCGTCGGCGGCAGACGCGTCGCACAACGACTGCAGCGCGTCGCCCGGCATCCGCTTCTCGTCGATCGCCCGCAGCATTTCCAACGTCCGTCCCGCCGGCTGCTTCGGGAACCGCTTCCGCAGCACCGCCGCCCACCCCGCCGCCCGGCCGGCGTCCTTGAAGCGCGCCTTCTCGAATAGCGTCCCCAGGACCGCCGCGTTGTCGTTCGCCACCGCCCCGAGCTGATTCGGCAACGGCGGCCCGCCGTTCGCCACCCGCATCGCCGTCAGGGTGTACCAGTAGACCCGGTCCTTCAACCCCATGTCTGCCGCGACTTCCACGGCGGCAACGAGCCCCGCCATGTCGCGTCGCCGCTCGCTCGCCTTGGCAGTCGCGTCGAGCGCCGCGACGGCGGCGGCGTTGTCGCCCGCGAACCACCGCGCGCGGGCGGCCTTGGCTTCCACCCTGCCCAACTCCGGTCCGCCCCGCGCTTTTGCCCGCTCCACGAGCGCGGGGACCTCGTCGTACGCCAGCCGCTGCGCCTGAATTTCGACGGCGGCAAGGAGATGGTTGTGGCGGACGAGCACGTCCATCCCGAGGTCAAGGCGGCCGTTGAGCAACAGCGCTTCGGCGAGATTCCAACTCTCGTCCGGCTCGCGGTCGGCGGTCGCGTTCAGCATGGCGGCGAGCTTGTCCAAACCGGCGTCGTCGCCGGCAAGGCGGTGGAAGGCGGCGGCAAAGCAAAGGTCGGCCGAATCGGCGCGGGCCATGTCGGCGTCGGCGCGGCGCGCGAGTTCGGGCCAGTCGCCGGCCTCGATTAAAATGTTATGCTGCAGCGGCTCGGACCCGCTCCGCTCGGCCGCGGCTTTCGCGGCGGGGAGGTCGCCGTTGGCGCGGCAGAGAAATGTAAGAAGGGCGGCGGTGCTTGCCGCGTCCGGCCCCGCCGCCCGGGCACCCGCGGGCGCCGGGACGTCGATTTTATCCAGCCGGGCCTTCGCCGCCGCGATCCGCTCGTCGAGTCCGCCGGCCACGAGCAAAAACGCCGCGTAGTCCATCGCGGCCTGTTCCTGGGCGTCCTGGGCCGCCGGGGTGGTGGCGGCGATTTCGAGAACCCGGCCGGCGGAAGGCGTGTCGCCGTCGCCGGCCAGTGCCGCCGCCAGCCCCCGAGCGTTTTCCGTCAAGATGCGCGACACGACGGAGCGAACCGCCGGGTCTTTCTCTTCCGCCCACAGCTTCAGCAGCACCCGCCCGCCCCCCGCCCCGCGTTCGGCCAGTGCGTTGGCCGATTGCCACTTCGCCGCGGCGTCGCCGGTGCGGTAGCGCGACATCAGCTCGATCACCTCGGCCGACATGTCCGGGGTGATGCCGTAGGTAATGTTCGAAAGGACGGAACGAATCCGGCGTGCCGATTCCGGGTCGGCGCCCTCGAGGGCCGCCCGCAGCGCCGGTTCCGCCGCCTTGCCCGCCGACCAGAGCGTGTGAGTCGCCGCTTCGCGCACGCGGAAGTCACGGTCGCCGAGTTGGCGCAACGCTTCGGCGATTTTCGTATCGGTCACGGCCGCGGCGCCGGCAGGATCATCCGCCCCCCGGGCAAGAGGCGCCCGGCACGCCAGCACGGCGAACAGAACGAGCAATGCCGAAACTCGACGAGCCGGGAACACCTTCAACACTGTAGCGGGGCAGTCCGCGCTTCGCATCCGTCACGGCGTCGCCGCGGGACTTGCGGCAGACTTTTGTTTCAAAAAAAGACGTTTAAGAAACATAAAACAAAACGACTCCGGGCGCTATTTGTTAGCATTTTGTACGATATTCTTCTTGCCCCTAAAACGGGGAGAAGCTATTGGTATGAAAGTGGAGCCCGGTAAGGCATTTTGTCGCTCGAAATGCCCGCCGAAATTGCAGATGGAACCGCTCGGAACCAAACTTCGCCGCCAGCGTCGCCGGCTCGGCTTTACGCTGGACGAGTTGGCGGGCAAGACGAGCATTTCCAAGCCGTACCTTTCGCTGATCGAGACCGGCCGGGTCCCCAACCCGCCGAGCGACGAAAAGCTCCGCCGGCTCGAGCAGGTTCTCGGTTTCCCGGCCGGCGAGTTGGTCAGCCAGGCCCACCTCCACCGCACGCCGCGCGACGTCCGGGCGATGCTCCAGGCGTTGATGAAAGAGGGGGCGGCGGCCAGAGGCGAGGAGTCAGGAATCAGGGGTCGAAATTCCGAAAACGTGAACGGCCGTGCCGCGGGCTCGCCACTCGTCATTCGGCACTCGTCACTCGGCACTTGCTTAGACGACGCTTACCTCTCCGGCGTCCTCCAGGAACTGGTGGACCGCTCGGCGGGAAACGTCGAGCAGGTTCGCACCAACGCCGTCCCCGTCATCAACCGCGTGTCGGCGGGCTACCCGAAAGACTTCACCGACCTGGCTTACCCGAAAGGCGTGGCCGACGACTACGTGGGCTGCCCCGACGTCCACGACCACGACGCCTTCGCCGCCCGCGTGCACGGCGACAGCATGACCCCCAAGTATCGGGAAGGCGACATCGTCGTCTTCTCGCCCGCCGCCGCCCCCCGCGACGGCGACGACTGCTTCGTCCGTTTCGCCGACGGCCACACGACGTTCAAACGCGTCTTCTTCGAAACCGGCGAAAGCGGCAGCGCCGTCATGCGCCTC
>JBKJRK010000340.1:0-8780 GCA_046593135.1 Tepidisphaeraceae bacterium
GGCTAAGCCACTTCGGCAGCGCGACGAACAGCGTTCGCAGCCCGCGTCCAATTGTCCTGCCGCCGCGCGCCGCGGCGGCGCGGAAGGCGGGCCAGTTCACGAGGGCCGTGATGAACAGGCCGGTGCAGATCAGCGTGGTCGGCGTGTAAAAATGAACGTGGGCGTGGGCGAGCTTGTTGAGCAGCAGGCCGACCGAATGGTCGAGCCCTTCCAGCAGGACGAACGCGCCGACGAATGGGATCAGCAACATCCGCGTCAGAAATCTGCCGCTCGCCGTCCCGAAGAGGACGGAGCTAAGGCGCTGGAACAGGCGTAGATATACCTCGCCGCGGTGGTAGACGCCGTCGACGGCCCATTCGAGCTTGCGGTCAACGCGGAGGAGTTGGTCGCGGCCGAAGAATTCACGCGGGCCGGAAAGGTCGTTGAGCTTCAACTGGTTGCGTGAGACGGCGTCGCGGAGGTTGCCGAGGTTGAGGTAGCCGCGGCGGACCACGCCGTCGAGCAGTTCGTCGACGAGCTTGTCCGCGGCGACCTTCTCGACGGCGCCGCTCGGGTTCAAGTTGCCTTCCGCCAGCGCCGCCATGATCGACGGGCGCAGCTCCGTGCGGAGCTTGTCCTCGGCGCCCTCCACGGCGGCGTGCAACAGCCGGCGGAGGACGGCTTTGTCGTGGGACTGGAGCCGGGCCTTGGCGGCGCGGCGCTCGGCGGACCGCAGTGATTTGTAGGCGGTCACGAGCCGCTGCGCCGGCTGCGGCCGGCGCAGCGGACGCCGGCCTCGGTCGAGCAGCCACTCGACGACGTTGGCCGAATAGATTTCCCGCTCGTGGCAGATGCAGGCTTTCTGCAGGTCGTAAAGCAGGCGGCGTTCGTTGTTCCACCACCCGCGGTCGGCGCCGGCGAGCAGGCCGCGGAGGACGGCACGCCACGGGTCGTAGCTGGCTTCGTCCATTTCCAGCCCGACCCGCAAGCGGGACGCGAGCGCGTCGAGCCGCCGCGCCGCGCCGCTGCGCAGCTTGCCGGCTTCACTGCGGAGGAAACGCGACGCGCGGAGCCGCAGCAGCGCCGCCCGAACGTCGTTGCCCCCCGCTTCGGCCGCCAAAGCGCGTTCGACCAGCTTTTCCCCTTTGTCACGATCCGGCTCGGCTTTGTCGCCGGTTGCGTCGGCGGGGGAGGGCGGTGCGCTGTGCGCGTCGTCGGCAACGTTTACGACTTCCTGGGCCGGCTCGGCGGCGCCCGGCAGGCGCGTGCGGGCAAGGAACGCGGCGGCGTCCACGTCTTCCGCCACGACGGCAAGCACGCGGTCGGCTTCGGCCGCCGGAAAATACCAGTGAAGCATCCATGGCTCGAAATGCATCAGCTCGAGGTACGTGGCGGCGAATTCGCCGTAGGCGTCGACGTCGTCGGCTCCGGTGGGCAGGGCGCGTTCTTTAAGGAGTACGAACGCCGCCTCGCGAAAAGCCGGGCGCCCGACTCGTTCGATGCGCTGCTGAACGGTGCGGACGTCGAGCGTTCCATCGAATTGCTTCTGTCGGAAAAGCCGGTCGATCGTCGCGTGGAATAGCAGTCGCGAATACGCCAGCAGTACTTGCGGTGGCGGCGTCGAAGCGAGCCAGTCGTTGTCGGGCCGCGCGAGCAGGATCGCCACGGGGACGTCTGGCGGGTCGGCCGGCAGCGGCAAGTCTTCCTCGGCCGCCAATTGCAGCAAGCGGTCGCGGGAGATGACGTGCGAGCGGTCGTGCGGGCTCGAAAACAGCGGGCCGCGGAGCGTCCGGTCGGCGGCGATGATGTTTTCCAACAGCCACGTCGGCAGCAGCATGACCGCCGGCTCCGTCTCGCGCAGCACTTGCTCGAGCGTCGCGAGGTCGATTGCCGCCCGCGAGTCGTTTCCCGTTTCGTACATTGTGCAAAGTGCCTTACCGCAGCCCCGATTATCGCGGGCGATTGCGCCAGACTATCCTATAATAGAGGCGCACGATTCAGAAACACTCTGGGGTAAACTCGGCGATGCGCGTTTCCGGAGTTCCGCATCCGCGGGACAAACGCAGGATACCGACGCCCAACCCGAAGACGGCCGGGGCGACGACCATCGAAATCGCGCGTTTCATATCGCCTGTGTAGGCTAAATAATTTCACGCCTGAACATCGCTTCACTTGGTCCCGGCGCGCGACCACAATGGCGGCATGACGCTTTTCCTACTCGCCGTGATGACGCTCGCGCCTGCCGCGACAGTTTCTCCTGATCCGGCGGTGACCTGGAAAGTAGCGACGTTCAATATTCGATACGACACCCCCAAGGACGGCGAAAACCGATGGCCGAAACGAACCGGCCTCGTTTTCGGCACGATCCGGAAGATGGCCGCCGATCTCCTGGGGGTTCAGGAGGTCCTGGCGAATCAGTTTGACGAATTGAAGGCGGCGTTGCCCGAATACGAAGCCGTCGGGGTCGGGCGGAATGACGGCAAGCGGGACGGGGAATTTGCTCCCATCTTTTTCAGAGCCAAACGCTTCGAGAAGCTCGCCGACGGAACCTTCTGGCTCAGTGAGACGCCGGATAAAATCGGCTCGCTGGGTTGGGACGCAAATATTCCCCGTATTGCGACGTGGGTGCGGCTCAAGGACCGCACCCACGGGAAAACGCTCCTGTTCGTCAACACGCATTTCGATCACCTCGGAGTCCGCGCCCGCCTCGAATCGGCCAGGTTGCTACGGTCGCGCATTGAAGCGATGCGCGAAACGGAGCCAGTCATTGTCGTCGGCGACTTCAACACCGATGAAGACAGCGACGCCTACGGCATTTTGTTGGGGACAGAGCCAGATGGACTCCGCCTCGTGGACAGCTACCGCGCGGCTCATCTGGAGCGGCTGCCAGATGAGGCGTCGTTTAACGGGTTTGAGGGAAAGCGAGCCGGCAGTCGGATCGACTGGATTTTACACACTTCGGAGTTGAAGACCTTGACGTCCGAGATCGTGCGGGACGCCGAAGGAAAGCGCTACCCGTCCGACCATTTTCCGGTCGCCGCGGAACTGAGCTATCAGAAAAAATAAAGGCGGAGTGCGAGCGGTGACGACGCCGTCACTTCGCCTACCGACGGGTTGTCGCCAATTCGTTGAACTGAACGTCGGAAAGTT
This sequence comes from Tepidisphaeraceae bacterium, assembly GCA_046593135.1. Taxonomy (GTDB): domain Bacteria; phylum Planctomycetota; class Phycisphaerae; order Tepidisphaerales; family Tepidisphaeraceae; genus JBKJRK01. Next base: position 3,130 of record JBKJRK010000340.1, read on the forward strand.
GCCGCTCGGCGCGGCGCGGCATAAACTTTACGATCGATGTCCCAAAGCCCTCATATTCTTACCAATTTGCCTCGCGTCAGCTCGGCCCACCGGTCGGAGGCGATGCCTTACGAGCCGGTTTGCGCCGTTTTCCGGCGCTATTTGCATGGGAAGAAGCTGAAGTTTACGCCCGAGCGGGCGATGATTCTGGACGCCGTCCTGCGGAAAACCGCTTTATTTGCGGCCGAGCAGTTGGTGCGGGATTTGGAGAAGCTCGGCCACTCCGTCAGTCGGGCGACTGCCTACCGGACGTTGCAGAACCTGCTGGATGCCGGCATCCTCAAGCAGGTGTTTTTCGATAACAAGGTATCGTATTACGAAGTAATCGTCGGCCGGCAGACGAACGACTATCTCATCTGTGTCGCGACCGGAAAGGTAATCGAGTTCAGCAGCGAGCGCTTACGGAAGCTACGAGACGAAATCTGCCAAGAGCATGGCTTTGAATCCGTATCCCACCAATTTCATATTTTTGGCGTAAGTCCGGAGGGGGCGTTGGCGCCGCCGGCTACCGCGGTAAGTGGCGGCTTGAATCTCAACACAGAGCCAGGAACATCGCCAGCGTAAAGGCAGCAAGCCGGATTTTGCGTTCCCAGTACTGCGGGTCGAATAAGAACGTCATAGCAATGACCTCCCTGGGACCCGAACAAGTTATGTGCCATCGTTCACTAGGGGCGTTTTTTGAAGTAGTACACAACACAAAATGCGACAAATGTGAAACTGGGAACAGTTTAGCGCATAGTATAAGGTGATGGTTTCAAGCGACGTTCTCCACTGCGGCGGGTAGCGCCGTCGCCTCGCACGGTCGATACGTCCCCGCGACCGGAAATTTCAAAAGAGTTGCCGCAGAACGTCTGCTGACATTAACGGAATTGCCTACCACCAAACGAGTTAGGCACCGTATTGCCTTTGCATTGAACAGTGTTTTGTTTGTGCTTTGCAGCACGAGAAGGATTGAGCCGTGGCATCAGTACGTGAGCAGACGTCCCCGAAGCATTTATTGGAATCATTGCGGAAGGCCATTCCCACCGCCGCCGGGCTGGTTTTGACCACGCTTCCGCGCGGCGATTTACAAGTTGTTCAGCCGTCAAACGTTTCCGAAGGGTTGCTCAAGGCGTACGCGCGCGGTTTCCATGCGGAAGACGCGTTGACCTGGCAGACGATTGTCCGTCGTAAGGCGGTCCGCGCGGGCGATGTGTGGAGCGAAGCCGACCTCGGGCAGACGCCTTACGCGCAGGAATGGCTTGCCCCGCAGGGGTTGACGCATGTGGTCTCGCTGCCGGTGTCCGGGCCGGTATTGGCCGGGTATCCCGGGGCCGTTCATCTGTGTCGAACGGCTGAGCAGGGTGAGTTTACCGCGGCTGAGATTCAGCAATTGACTGCCGTCGTCCTGGAACACGAAAGCCGACTCGACACGTCGCGCGTCGTCAAGCCCGGTCCCGGCGCGAAGGGCGGGATGATCGAACGGCCCGAGGTCCGGTTCTCAATTGTCGATGCACAGCTTGAACCGACCCACCCGGCTGGCAACTGGCACGCGGTCGACGGCCGGCTCCGCGACCAGATGGTCGAATTCGCCAAGCGCCGGACCAGCCAACTCAACGGCCACGCGACTTTTGCGGACCGCGTGCTGTTGCCGGATTCGCACGGCGACAACTGGACGTTTCGCGTCGTCACGTACAAAAAATATCCGGCCCTCGGCGACGGCGCTTTTAACTTCTTCTGTCTCCAGCCCGACGCCAACGAGTGGGGCGTCGTCCGCCCGGCCGATCTTAACGCCGACCAGGAACTCGCCCGCCTCGTTCCGGCATTGAAGTTCATGCAGGAGAATTTTCCGAGCGGACCGACGCTGGTGGACATCGCCAAGACCGTGCAACTCAGCCCGTTCCACTTCCACCGCCGGTTCAGCGAGCTTTTGGGCCTGACGCCGAAGCAGTTCCTGCTGGAGTGCCAGATCAACCAGGCGAAGCACGATCTGCTCGCCCGCGACAAGGATCTGGCGCAGATTGCCAAGGACGGCGGCTTCGCGCACCAGAGCCACTTCACCAGCCGGTTCAAACAGGCCACCGGCCTGACCCCGACCCGCTGGCGCCGGATGGCCATCGATCGTTACCGCTCGTCTGCAAACTAATACGGATTCGACTTGATTCCCGCGCGGCGCGTTTCGTCGCCGACACGCCGGGGCAAAGCGAAGCGCCGCCCCGGATGCTTGGTTTGACGGGAAGAATCCGGGGCGACGCGGGTACGCTTTGCCCCGGCGTGTGGGTTTGGGTGCACGCGTGGGCGGCGAGACAATCAATCGAAATCGGTATAATTCCTAGCGAACGTATGCGTAAGGGCGACCCCATCGGGTCGCTCTTTTTTTTGTTTGCGGGTCACAATACCATCGTCTTTGTACGCCGTGATTTCATCGCGTTCAAAAAGACTGAAAGCTTCTTTCGCCGTCGATCGCTCTCGTAAAGTTTCGCATGGAATTACGCAGTACGGCCCCTCGTCCTACGCCGAAACGGCCGCGACTTCACGTCGGCTGCGTGAGCTTCCTTAACGCCAAGCCATTGATTCACGGGCTCGAGCGATACGAAGATCTGGAACTCACCCACGACGTTCCGGCACGCCTTCTATCGGGTTTGATCGATTCCCGTTTTGACGTGGCGCTGCTCCCGGTCATCGACTACCAGCGGATGCCCGGACTCCGCCTGCTCACGAGCGGCGCCATCGGATGCGACGGTGCAACGTTAACGGTTCGCATCTTCAGCCCTATTCCCGTTGAGCAAATCCGAACGCTCGTCTGCGACACCGACAGTCACACGTCCGTCGCACTGGCCCGGATCGTGCTCGCAAAGCTCTACGGCGTTCGCCCGCGTTTGGTGGATTTGTCGGCGGGCGGTGTGAAGGACGATTCTGCACTCCTGCTGATCGGCGACAAGGTCGTCTGCGACGAGCCGCAGGGGCTACCGCACCAGATCGACCTCGGCGACGCGTGGAAGCGCCTGACCGGCCTCCCGTTCGTCTTCGCCGCCTGGATCGCACGCGCCGGCGTCGACCTCCGCGACCTTCCCGAGCGTTTGGAACGGGCCAAACATGACGGCCTCGCCCACCTCGACGAGATCATTGCCCGCCACGCCATCCCCCGAGGCTGGCCCGCCGAGGTCGCGCACCGGTACCTTACCGACTATCTCAAATTCGACATCGGCACGCAGCAGATTCAGGCGATCAAGCTATTTCACACCCATGCGGCTGAAGAAGGATTGATCGATCACGCCCCCTGGCCTTTGTAGCTGCGATGCCCGCGTCTCCTCATGCGGCGTACGCTCTGCGCGAGGCGACGCGGGCGTCGCGGCTACGAAACGAAAATTGGGCCGGTCACCGACCCGCCGCCATGCCGCGCACCCGCGACCGAATGCCCTCGGCAAGGTCTTTCTCCAGGACGGCGTCCCGGCCGGTGGCATACCAGTAGGTGTCGGGGACGTTGACGCCTTTGTCCTTTTCCCTGCTGCCTTGTTCGGGCTCAATGGAGAAGCTTTCCCGATATTGGGTGACCGTGGTGATTCGCCGTTCGGTCGAGGTGTAGCGTTCGATGACGACCTTCGGAACGCACGCGAACGTTCCGTCTTCCTGCTTGGAAATCTCGAATCGCACGATCCGCCGGATTGTCGCCAGCGTGCTCTCGGCCATGTCCGAGACCCTCATCGTGTCGCGCCGCCAGACCTCGAAAAGCTGTTTGGAAATCAGCGGCCGGCTGACGAGCAAGCCGTTCCGGTAATCGGCCCGATCAATTTGGAAACCGCGCCAGCGGGCGGTCTGCCGGCAGGCTTCCCACAATCGGTCGTAGTCGTCGTGCTGCACCGTCGCGACGGCGGGTTGGGCAATCCAGTGGGCTTGCGTCGCGAGCGCGGGATCGCCCTGCGTAAGAGCCGGCGACGTGGCGCTCGTCGAGCAGCCGGCGGTGAGAAGAGCTGCCGTTGTGATGAAGACGATGATGGCAGGGCGGCTGTTCATAGGTCAGGTGACTTTCTGTTCCCGCTCCCTGGTTTCCGCACACGCGCGAACGTTGCAGGGTGAGCGTGAGGGGATTTTACTGCAATGGTGCGCACTTGCATTGGATGCCGCCCTCACCCCAACCCTCAGGGCGATCGCACGTGGCAACTCGTAGGGGGGAGCCTTGTGTTCGCCCTTCATACCAAGCAGGGAATATGGCGAACACAAGGTTCGCCCCACGCCCGGCTCAAACGATACAGATGCAGTTGCCCTATCCCAACTCTCCCGGAGGGAGAGGGAGTAGGAAGGACGACATCGCCGACGACACCTCACGTATTCTCGACACCGATCGCCAACTGCGGCGAGCCGCCCTCGCCGGCGGTCAGCCAGCTTTCGCCGACGGTGTGAATCACGACGCCGTTCATCGTGCTCGGCGTGCCCAGCGAAGACCCGGCCACCACCACAATCCGGTCGCCGGGCTCGGCGATTTTCTTTTCCTGCACGTACCGGTCCACCTGGTCGACCAGCGTCGCCAAGTCGGTCGGCGGCTTCATCTGCTGGGCGTAAACGCCGTAGTGAAGCGCCATCCGGCGGAGGGCGCGGTGGTCGCTGGAAAGGGCGATGATCGGGATGGGGAACCGCAACTTGGAGAAAATCCGCGCCGTGCTGCCCGTCTGGCTCCAGATGACGACGAGCTTTACCTTGAGGTCTTTGGCGATCTGCCACACGCCTCGCGCGACGGCGACCGACAGGTGCATCGTCTTGAGCTTGAGGTTCGGCTCCCGCGTTTCCGGCACGCCGGCGATGTAGTTCTCCGTCTGCTCCGCGATGTGGGCCATCATGTGGACAGTGACGACGGGAAATTTCCCGACGGACGTTTCACCGCTCAGCATGACCGCGTCCGTACCGTCGAAAATTGCGTTGGCCACGTCGCTGACTTCCGCCCGCGTCGGCGTGGCCGCCTCGATCATGCTTTGCAGCATCTGCGTCGCCACGATCACCGGTTTCCCGGCGGCCTGGCACCGTCGGATGATGTCCTTCTGCATGATCGGGACCTGCGCGACATCCATCTCGACGCCGAGGTCGCCGCGCGCCACCATCAACCCGTCGCTGGCGTCGATGATGTTGTCGATGTCTTCGATCGCCTGCGGCTTCTCAATCTTGCTGACGAGGTGAATGTCGCTGACCTGGTTCCGCAGGTGTTCCCGGAGCAGGAGCAGGTCTTTCGCATTTCGCACGAACGAGAGGGCGAGGTAATCGAGGTCGTTGGCGATCGCCCAATCGACGCACTCCCAGTCGCGGTCAGTGATCGACGGGACGGTGACCTGTGAGTCTGGCAGGTTAATGCCCTTGGAATTTTTCAGGATCCCGCCGACGTTACACACGCACCGCAGCTCCGAGTAGGTCTTATCCGTGCAGAGGAAACGGAGCATTCCGTCTTCGATGAGCACGCGGTGGCCGATGTGAACGTCGTCGATGAAGTGGGGGTAGGTGCAACTGACGCGCTTGTCGGCCCCGACGATCGACTCGCGCTGGAAGATCAGCTCCTCGCCGACGGCGATCGGCATTCCGCCGGCGCCGTTTTTGTCGGAAATCTTTCCCAGCCTGATTTTCGGCCCGCAGAGGTCGCCGAGAATTGC
>JBKJRK010000484.1:0-6727 GCA_046593135.1 Tepidisphaeraceae bacterium
AACCTATAGGGCGTGATCGGGCGGGACGGCGTGTTTCCCCCGGTTATCGGACTTCGCGTTATACGGATTTCATCTGATTCCCGGGCTTGTTGTTCCAGGTCATGCCGGTTTCCGACCACGTGACGTTCGACGCCCCGTACAGTGCGAGCGGCACGTTCTGAGTCGCCGACGACTTGCCGAACAACGTGAGCGTGACAGACCAATTTACTGCGGCGTGGTTTCATTGAATTGCCGCGGTTGAATCGGGGATATTTGACGGCAACTCTACTGAAACACCGAAGCCCCATCCGCCCTGGTAATTGTCGATCTTGACGAGAAGACGGTTCGTGCCCGCCCGCAAGACCACGGCGACCTCATTGTCTCCGGGACGGTAAGCCCGGCCGATCTCGCGGGAATGAATAAGCTCACCGTTCAGCCAGATGCGGATGCCGTCGTCACTGCCGCAGCGAAGGACCGTATCGCACTGTTGGTTGCTTTCGAACTCGGCGTAGGCGTAGGCGACGGCAAACTCGACGGCTCCGAGATATCCGGCGAGGTCAACATAACCTTTCGCGCCGGCGCGAGCGGGTTGCCAACGGGTCACGCTGCCGTTCACGGAAACGGGCGACGTGAGATCGATCGAACCATCTGTGCGGGCCTGGCGGGCGTCTTCGATCGGAGTGTGCAAGTCCAAGCTGACCCGGCGCTCCGATCCGCCACGAAACGGGCCGATGACGTGCCAATGGGCGAGATAATTTCCTTCACACTGCTTCTGCCGAGCACACCAGCTCTCTCGGAGAAACTTTGCGGTAACCTTGCCGAAGATTCTTCCGCTCGACGGGACGAGCGTGCGCTTCGCATCGAGATCGGGTAGAACGCCGCCGTCCTTGGAAAACCCGTGCGCCGCGATCAGCTCGTCGCACATCTCGACGATGCGATCGGGCGGGAGCTGGGCCGCGGTAAGTGGATCGAAAAGGCAGGCTTGGTAGAGATGATCCCGCCGGCCTTCGGTCGCGGCACGGATGAAGAGTTCGTGCTGGGCGATGTGGGGATTCATGTACGCCACGAGCTGCGGCGGCAGTTCGCCAACCGTCGTGAAACGCAAGCCCGATCGGTCGACGAGCGTCGGGGCCTCGGCGATGGCGGTATCGGGGAGGTTGGCGATTGCGCCGCGGTTGGGCATGTTGCCGTACACGACGCTCGGCCGGCCCGTTATGACGGAGTGGATGATCGTGCTGCCGTATTCGGGGCTGCGGTGAACATCGATCGGATCATCGCACCGGCTCGCCACCTTCATTCGCTCGAATTGCTCGACGATGCCGTCGCAACGGTGCAGGTATTCGTCCAGCGGCACGTCGAAATGCCGGCACGCCGTTTCCCCGTGGGGGATGAACCACGGGCTGTACTCGGCGTTGTGTTCGCTCGATTCGGTGACGAAATACCCGAGCCGTTTCATGATCTCGAAGCGGACGCGGTTGGTGTCGTACACCTCCGGCCGGCTCATCACTTCGAAGAGGCGGGGGTAGAGGTCCGCCCCGTTTTTCTCGATGCGCGTGTAGAACGCCATGTGATTGATGCCGGCACACGTGAACGCGACTGAGCACGGGTCTTCGCCGAGGTAGCCCATCAATTGGTCAAACGTGCCCTGCACGCTGTGGCACAGCCCGACGGCGCGCACGCCGGGGCCAGCCCGGCTGACCGTCTGCATGTTCATGCTCACGGGGTTGGCGTAGTTGAGAAGAATCGCCCGCGGACAGAGTTCGGTCATGTCGCGGCAAAGGCCGGTGAGCATCGGGTAGGTACGGAGCGCCCGGAACAATCCGCCGGGGCCGGTGGTGTCGGCGATGGTGAAGCGGAGCCCGTATTTTCGGGGGATTTCGAAGTCGACCAGCGTGGCATCGAACCCGCCGACCTGCACCATGTTGATGACGAAGTCGGCGCCGCGCAGCGCCTCCCGCCGGTCGAGCGTGGGTTCGATCTTCGGATTGGCCCCGAGTGCGTTACCCACGTTGCGACACAGCGCCGCCCCGACTTCGAGCCGCCCGGGGTCGACGTCCATGTAGCTGAACGTCGCGCCCTTGAACTCGGGATAGGAAAGAATGTCGCCGGTGAGATTTTTGCAAAACACCACGCTGCCGGCGCCAATCATCGCAACCTTGATCACGTCATCGCCCTTTGGCTTGAACTCCGGAAAAGGTTTAATTCGACACGGATGGTGAACGCCGTGACGCCGTTGAGTTTTTTGATGTCCGGGGAATGACTCATGCCAGTTTCCAGAACCCGCGCCGGACGCGCATGAACAACCCGCGCCGCTGTCCGTCCCACAGTGCCAGGCGGACGACGTGCTTGTACTCCGCGTGCGGCGTGGAATAGTGGGGGCAGTTTACATTCGGCTGGCACGCGTACGCCCCGAAACCCTCCAGCACTCGCCCGTATAATTCGGCCGTCGTCACGCCGGCTTCCATGCCGGGGGGTTTCGCGGCCTCGGCGAGGGCGGCGCGGAGCAGGCCGCGGAGGTCTTCCTGCTGGCCGTGCCGCAGGGGAATCATCGGGCATTGCTGCGTCGTCGCGGGGACGGCGTCGTCTTCCAGATCGACCTTCAAGGTCAGCGCGGCGCACCGCAGCGTGTTCTCCAGCAGCATCGCCACCGTCATCGGCCCCACGCCCCCCGGCACCGGCGTGATGAAACCCGCCTTCTCGCGAACGGCCTCAAAGTCGACGTCGCCGACCGTCTTCTTTGTGCCGTCGGGCAGCGTCACCCGGTTGATGCCGTCGTCGATCACGACCGCTCCTTCCCGCACGTGCTCGGCGCGAATTAAGTTCGGCCGTCCGACCGCCACCACCACGATATCCGCCCGGCTCGTGTGGCTGGCGAGGTCGCGCGTGGCGACGTGGCAGAGCGTGCAGGTCGCCATTCGCTCTGTGAGCAGGATCGACGCGGGCTTGCCGACGATGTCGCTCGCCCCGACGACCACCGCGTCGGCCCCGCGCAAGAGAACGCCGGTCGATTCAATCAGCTTGATGACAGACAACGCCGTCGACGGCGCGACGAGCGTGTGGCGGTAGACCGCGTAGCCGATGTTGGCGGGGTTGACGCCTTCGACGTCCTTCACCGGGTCGATCTGGTACTGCGTCTCCGCCACGTCCAGGTGCGGCGGAAGCGGCAGATGCAGCATGATGCCGGTTACGGAAGGGTCGGCGTTAAGTGACTTGAGGACTTCAGACAGCGTGCCGCTGTCGACGGTGGCGGGGAGTTTTTTCAACTCGTAGCGCACGCCGACCGCTTCACACGCGCGACCCTGACCGGCGGCATACAACTCGGCTTCGGGGGCGGCGCCGACGAGAACCGCCGTCAAATGAGGCTTCAGCCCCCGCTCGGCGAGCATGGCAACGTTGCGCCGAACGTCCTGCTTTACTTGCTCCGCCAGCGCCTTGCCGTCAATAATCTTCGCCGCCATCCAAAGGATTATAACCGGCTTGCGATGCGCGACCCAGCGGGCAAGGCTCCAGATCGTTGGAGCGCACGTGGCGGGGACCTCTCGCCCGCGTCTTTCGGCGGACAAACGCGGGCGAGACGCCCGCGCCACCCAAAGCGACGTACGTTGTCATCCGGATTCGACCTGATTCCCGCGCGGCCGGGCGGGCGGCGCAGTGCGCCCTGCCCCGGCGCGTGGGTTCGGATGCACGCGGGCACGGCGCGAGGACCAATCGAAATCGGTATCACGTGCGCGAATCGGTCGGCACATGCTGCGGGAGCGTGCAGGTGACGACCGTCCCCCGGCCCACGGTCGAGCGAAGCTGCACTGTTCCGCCCATTGCGGCGACGCCGTGCTTAACGATCGCCAGGCCCAGGCCCGTTCCGCGCCCCGCGCTGCCGCTGCGCGCGGGATCGACCTGGTAAAATCGCTCGAACACGCGGTCCAGATGTTCGGGCGGAATTCCCGCCCCCGTATCGGAAACAGTGATCGCGACTTCGTCGCCCATGCGCACCACGCCGACCGTCACCGATCCGCCGGCGGGTGTGAACTTGATGCTGTTTTCGACAAGATTTTTCAGGACGAGGTTCAAGAGCCTCTCGTCGCCGACGAAATGCACCGGCTCGTCGTCGCCCAGATGAAGCTCCACGCCCTTCTGGCGCGCCAGCGACCCGATCGACGCGCGAAGGGCCACGAACAGTTCCGGGCTGATCAATTCCCGCAGGTGCGGCTTCATGTCCGCGCTCTCGACGCGCGAGAGGTCGAGAAGATCGCGGAGCATCTCTTCGAGCCGGTTCGTGTGCCCGTCAATGATCTGCAAACACCGCTCGGCTTGTTGCGGGTCTTCGACGTACGCCTCACGCAACGTCTCGAAGGCGATCTTGATGGCGGCGATCGGCGTGCGAAGCTCGTGGCTGGCGTTGGCGACGAAGTCGGCTTTCATCTGAACCGTCCCGGACAGCGTGCTGACGTCGCGCAGCACGACCCGCACCCCGCCGCCGGCCGTCCGCTCGGCGTGAGCCTGGAGGGTGAGGTGCCGGCCGTCGCGCAGCAGGCGGATCTCACGCGGCGCGTCGGGGCGCGACGGCTTGGCGGCGCCGTCCGCGGGAGCGGGCCATTTTCGCACCGCGTCGATCAGCTCCAGCAACGCGGCGTCGCCGACGACGCTGACGAGCTTCTGCTCGACGGCCTTTTCCGGCTTCACGTCGAACAGCGCCGCGGCCGGGGCGTTGAGAAGCAGGATGCGGTCGTCGGCGTCGCTGACGAACACCGCGTCGGGCATCGCGTCGGCGAGGGATCGAACGTCGGCCCGTTGAAATCGGAGCTCCGACGACTGCCGCCGGGCGAGCGACGCCAGTTCATTTAATTCCCCCGCCAGCGCCCGGACGTCTTCCGCCCCGCCCGGCGTGGCCCTGCCGTCCCAGTCGCCGGACGCCATCTGTCGGGCGGCGTCGCACAAGGCGCGCACCGGAACGACCCACTGGTTCCGCAGCACGAGCCACGACACGAAACCCGCCCCCAGCCCCGACACCGCCGCCGCCCCCGCGACGGCCAGCAACGAGGTCACCATCATGGGGGCGGGGTATCGCCACTGCCCGACCCGCACGACAACGCCGTTCGGTTTGGCGAGACTGAGCAGGCGAGCGACGTAGACCGACCATTGGTCGAGCGTGTCGCTGCGCCGCGCCACGTCGCCGACGCCCTCCGCCCGCGCTCGGATCACCTCCGGGCGGTTATTGTGGTTGTCCATCAAACTGGCGGTGGCGTCGGAGTCGAGGAGGATGACGCCGGCGCCGTCGATCAGCGTGATGCGAACGCCGAGCAACCGGCCGAGGTTTCTAAGTTGGTCCGTGTCGCCCTCAGTCAGCACGCCGCCGGGCGGCACCCGTTCACGAACGACTTGGGCCGAGCGATCGAGTTCATTCACCTGCTGCAGATAAAGCGCCCGCCGACCCGTCCAGTGGATTGCCGCGCCGCTGGCCGCGACGACGGCGAGCGTAGCGAGGGCGACGATCGCCACGAGCTTCAGGGGCACCGGACGGGGGGGCATAAGGGCAGTATAGCTCGTTACCGTGACGCAGGCGTCGCCTTGGATTTCCGGCGCAAAGCGGAGAAGGCGTTGGCGCGTCGTAGCCAAGGGAGTGAATTCAGTCCGCGTCTTCCGCCGACTCGCGCAGGCGGTAGCCGACGCCGCGAACGGTGTGGACGAGCCAGTTGGCGGAGCCGAGTTTCTTGCGGATGGCGGTGACGTGCACGTCGATGGCGCGGTCGGTGACGAAGACGTCGGAGCCCATCGCCTTGTCCATCAACTGGCTCCGTGTCAGCACGCGGCCCCGGGCGCCGACGAGTGCGGCGAGGAGCTTGAATTCCGTCAGCGTCAGGTTTACCGGCTCGCCATTCACCGCCACCTCGTGCTTCGCCGGGTCGATCGCCAGCGGGCCGGCCTTCAGGACCGCCCCGTCGGCGCCGGCGGCGGGCAGGTCGTGCCGGCGGAAGATCGAGGTCAGTCGGGCCAGCAGGATCTTCATGCTGAACGGCTTGGTGACATAGTCATCCGCCCCGAGCGTCAGTCCGACGACGACGTCGGTTTCCTCGCCTTTGGCCGTCAGCATCACGATCGGAATGCCGCTCGTCCGCGGGTCGGCCTTCATCCGGCGGGCGACCTCCATCCCGTCCATCCCGGGCAGCATGAGATCGAGCACCACCAGGTCCGGCGTCTCGCGCGTCGCGATGTCCAGCGCGTCGTTGCCGTCGTGCGCGCTCAAGACCGCGTAGCCGTTGCGCGTCAGGTTGTAGCTGATCAGATCAACGAGGTCTTTCTCGTCATCGACCACGAGCACCGTACGCTTGCCCTTGCGGGAGGCGGCGTCGAACGATCGGGAATGTTCACCGGCTCGGGTCATGAGCAAGCTCCCAGAATTCGGCGAGTAGGCCGAACGAGCCGCATCGCGGCTGAATGAAGATAAACTCGTTCTCACGCCTAAGATAATGCCAGCGACCTCCCTGCCGTCAAATGGGTTAGCGCATCCTTAGCGAAGACGTAATTCCTCATTCGCGCAACCCCCTGCTTGATCGCTTCCTGCGACGTGCCATGATCCGGGCTATGAAGATTTACACCCGCACCGGCGACGACGGGACAACCGGCCTGATTGGCGGCGACCGCGTGCGCAAGAGCGACGCGCGGATTGACTGTTACGGCACCGTCGACGAACTGAACGCCGCCCTGGGCATCGCCGCGAATGCGGCCGACCCCGAAGCGGCGGGTTGGCTCC
>JBKJRK010000464.1:0-12954 GCA_046593135.1 Tepidisphaeraceae bacterium
GGTCGTCAGCGACCTCGAAGCGCTCCAGGCGCAGCTCGACAAGATGTTCCCCGGCGCCGCCATCAAAGTGAGCAACGTCAACGGCACGATCGCGTTGCGCGGCCACGTGAAGAGCACGCAGTTGAGTGAGCAGGCCGTTTCGGTCGCCGCGCCTTACTCCGACAAGGTCCTCAACTTTCTTGAGATCACCGGCGGACAGCAGGTGATGCTCCAGGTTCGCTTCGCCGAAGTCTCGCGCAGCGCCAGCAGCCAGCTCGGGTTTAACGGGTTTGCCACCAACGGGAATTTCGCAATCGGCACCAGCCAAGGCGCCGGCGCTTCGCCAATCGGCGGCCTCGCCAGCGGGGCGGCGGACACCGAAATCAACCCCGCCGTGACGCTCTTCGGCGCCGGCCGCGTGGGCGACTACGCCTTCGAGGCCTTCCTCACCGCGATGCGCCGCAACAACCTGCTCCGCGTGCTCGCCGAGCCCAACCTCGTCACCATGAGCGGCGAGCCCGCGAGCTTCCTCGCCGGCGGCGAGTTCCCCATCCCCGTGCCGCAGACCGGTGAGGGCGGGAACACCATCACCATCGAATACAAGCAGTTCGGCGTCCAGCTCAACTTCACCCCGACCGTCCTTGGCGACGGCAAGATCCGGCTGAAGGTGGAGCCCGAAGTCAGCGACCTCGATTACAGCCGCAGCGTTTCATTTATGGGATTCACGATCCCCGGTCTGACAAAGCGGACCCTGACCACCACGATCGAGCTGAATGAAGGCCAAAGCTTCGCCGTCGCCGGTCTTCTGAATAACCGAATCGTCGCCAGCAAGGATGCCACCCCGCTGCTGGGCGATCTGCCCATCATCGGCTCGCTTTTCCGGTCGGTCCGCTACGAGCGGAGTGAGACGGAATTGGTTGTGCTGGTCACGCCGCGACTCGTCGGGCCTTTGAACCCCGACGAAGTCGGCGCCCTGCCCGGCGACAAGTGGAAGGACCCGACCGAGTTGCAGTTGTTCCTCGACCAGAAGGTCGGTTCGACGGGCGGTCATTCCGAGGCGAAGAAGCCGGAGACCGAGGAGGCTGACGCCGAGGCCGGCGCCGCGCCCGCCCGCTATCGCGGGCAATACGGGTTTGTCCCGGCGAACTAGCGTGTCCGAGGTCGAAGCGTCTGCTTGAAGAAAATGGCTACAGGCGGATGCCGGTGCCATGAGACTTGGGCCTGCGTTGCCCGTTGCGAATGAGGTGTTCTCCATGTACGTGCAACTGACGTGTGCCATTGTCGATGCGGACGATAACAACCGGCAGGAGCTGGCCGGTTTTCTCGAGCGGTTCGGCATTCAGATCGTGGCCCATATGGCCAACGGCGATGCGCTTCCCGGAATGCTCGGCCGGTCCGATGGTCCCCAATTGGTCATCATCAACCTCGACCCCAACGCCAACGACAGCCTTAAGCGGATCAGCCAGTTGCCTCGGCAGTTCCCGAACGTGAGCTTCTTCCTCATGAGCCAGGTGCTCGACGCCAACCTCCTGATGGAAGCGATGCACCTCGGCGTGCGCGAGTTTATCCCGCTCCCGATGAGCGAGCAGAAACTCACCGCCGCCATCGAACGCGTCGCCTCCAATCACGGCATGGGCAAGCGGGCGAAGATTATCCACGTGATCCCGACGATCGGCGGGTGCGGGTCGACCACCATCGCCTGCAACGTCGCAGCCTCGCTCGCCAAGACCGGCGCCAAGACCTGCCTGCTGGACATGGACCTCGTCCGCGGCACCGCGGCGAGCTCATTCGACTGCCGCCCGCGGTTTACGATCGCAGACGTCATGGACTCGGCGGCCAAGGTCGACAAACAATTGCTCGACAACGCCCTGTTCGTCCACCAGGCCAGCGGACTTTCAATCCTGGCGCGCCCCGATCTCCCCGAAGACACGCAGCGCGTCACGCCTTCGGGCATGGGCCGGCTGCTCGGTTTGCTCGGCAGGGTGTTCGACTACGTCGTGGTCGACTCGGTCATGAGCATCGACCCGGTGTACACCTCCATCATCCATGCCTCGGACATGAACATGATGGTGATGCAGCTCAATGTACCCAGCGCCAAGAATGCCGAGCGGTTTGTCGGCTGCCTTCGGCGGATGGGCATCGAAGCGAGCAAGATCCGCATCGTCGTCAACCGCTATGTCAAAAAGGGCTGCGACATTGAGCCGGAAGAGGTCGAGCGGGCACTGGGCCTGGAAATATCCTGGATGGTTCCCAACGACTTTAAGAACGCGATTGCGGCGATCAACTTCGGTGAGCCGGTGGTGCTCCGCGCACCGCGCTCCGACATCAGCACCAGCCTGATCGGCTTGTCCGGCACGATCGCAACCAAGGCGGGTCAGAGGGCCGCGTAACGACCAGGAGCGACGAAAATGGGATTGTTCAGCCGAAGTTCATCCTCCACCGCGGTGCTCGCCCCCCCTGAACCGGCGAGTGCCCACCCCGCCAACGGGTCTCCGGAAGCGCCGCCGCCGGCCCCGACATCGGGTCCGGTATCGCGCCCGTTGGCACACGCGCCGATCGTGGCGCCCACGGCGTTCGTCGGCGACACGCAGCGCGTGGCGTATTTCCAGCAGCTCAGGGTGCGCATTCACCAGCAGCTCGTCGACCGGCTGGACGTGCAGAACCTGATGACGCTGCCGCCGGAGACGGTGCGGAACGAAGTCCGCGTCGTCATCCGCGACCTGTGCCAGAGCGAGAAGGGTCTGCTCACCAGCACGGACCAGGAAAAGCTGATGGACGACGTGATGGACGAGACATTCGGTCTCGGCCCTCTCGAAACGCTCCTGAAAGACCAAACGATCAGCGACATCCTGGTGAACCGCGCCGACCGCATTTACGTCGAGCGCAAGGGCCGGATCGAGCTGGCGGACGTGAAGTTCCGTGACAACCAGCACCTGCGGCAGATCATCGACCGCATCGTGGGCCGGGTGGGCCGGCGGTGCGACGAGACCAGCCCGATGGTCGACGCGCGTCTCGCCGACGGAAGTCGCGTTAACGCGATTATTCCGCCCCTGGCTTTGGACGGCCCGGCGATGAGCATTCGGCGGTTCGGGTCCAAGCCGATGCAGCTCGAAGACCTGATCCGCCACGGCGCGTTTCCCCCGGCGGTAATGGACTTCCTCGCCGCCGCCGTGCAGGCGCGGTGCAACGTTCTGATCTCCGGCGGCACGGGCTCGGGCAAGACGACGCTGCTCAACTGCTTGTCGCGCTACATCCCGACCGACGAGCGCGTCATTACCATCGAAGACGCCGCCGAGTTGCAGCTCCAGCAGCCGCACGTCGTGCGACTGGAAACCCGCCCGGCCAATATCGAAGGCAAGGGCGAGATCGCGCAGCGCGAGTTAGTGAAGAACTGCCTGCGAATGCGCCCGGACCGGGTGGTCATCGGCGAATGTCGCGGCGCCGAGGCGCTGGACATGCTCCAGGCGATGAACACCGGCCACGAGGGGTCGATGACGACGGTTCACGCGAACAACCCGCGCGACGCGCTGGCCCGGTTGGAAGTGATGATCGCGATGGCGGGTTACGACATCCCCATTCGGGCGTTGCGGTCTCAGGTGGCCAGCGCGATCCAGGTGGTCGTGCAGGCCCGCCGGCTTCCGGGCGGACGCCGCAAGGTCACTAACGTTAGTGAAATCACAGGTATGGAAGGGGAACAGATCACGATGCACGACCTGTTCACCTTTGAGCAAAACGGCGTTGATTCCGACGGCCACGCGACCGGCCGATTCATCTGCCACGGCATCCGCCCGCGTTGCGCGGAACGGATCGAGCACCGCGGCATCCGCCTGCCGGCCGACCTGTTTCAGCGGCGGGCGATTGAGTGCTGACGAAAGAGTTGCCAGTGACAGTCTCCCAGTTGCCCATGATGGCAACCGCGTTTACTGAGCACCGGCAACCGACAACTGCAACTGGCAACTGGAATCATCATGGACGGCATACTCGTCCCACTATTGGTCGCCGCCTCCGTCGCCACGTTTGTGTGGGGCATTGTTGCTGCCGTTAATGGCGCCGGCAGCGATCAGCGGCGCAAGCTTCACGACCGCCTTGCCGGCGACGGCCGGTCGGACACGTTGTCCGACGCCGCGCTCGCGGGAAAGTCAATCACGCTTCAACTCGAAGTGATGGGCGTGCCGAAGTTTCTGGCCGATCGCTCGTTCATCCAAAACCTTAACCGCCGGCTCGTCCAGGCATATCCTGACAAGCCGCTCGGCAGCTTCCTTACCAAGGTCTGCCTGTACGCACTCGGCTTCGGCGGCCTTACGCTCGTGCTGACGGCCACGCCCGTCGTCGGGCTCGCCGCCGGGGTGGCGGGGGGATACGTACCGTTCTTTGTCCTCAACATGAAGCGGAACCGCCGCCAACGGCAGATCGCCCTGCAACTCCCCGAATCGCTCGATTTCCTTACCCGCATCCTTCGCGCCGGCCACAGCTTAAGCACCGGTTTGAAGATGATGGGCGAGGAGCTTCCCTTGCCGCTGGCCGGCGAGTGCCGAAAGGCGTACGAACAGCACAGCCCCGGCGTGTCGCTCGAAGATGCGCTCCGGCAGACCGCAATCCGAATCGATTCCACCGATTTTGCCTTCTTCGTCACCGCCGTGCTCGTCCAGCGCCAAACCGGCGGCGACTTGTCCGAAGTGCTCACGAATATCAGCGGCATGATCCGCGGCCGCGTTCGCTTGGCCCAGCAGGTTAAGGCTAAGACGGCAGAAGGTCGGTTCACCGGGTACGTCCTGGTGGCGTTTCCCGCAGTGATGTTCCTCCTGAGCTACTACATGAATCCGGGCTACGCCGGCGTCCTGATCCACGACTCCGGCGGCCGGATGTTGCTCGGCGGCGCAGTCGGGCTTCAGCTCATGGGTTTGTTCGCGATTAAAAAGATCACGACGGTGACAGTGTGAGGAGGGAGTAGCCAGCCGCCAGTAGTCAGTAGTCAGTAGAAAGACCGCGTTTCTACCGACGACTGACTACTGGCTACTGACTACTCGTAAATAATGAACAACGATTTGCTCATCCCCGTCTTCACGTGCGGCGCCGTCGCGCTGCTGTGCTACTTCGTTTCGTCGCTGGTGATGACGCGCGACGACGGAAAGATCCGCGAACGTCTGCGCGACGGGCAGGGCGACGACGACCCGCTTCGCACGCAAGCCAAGCCAGCCATCACGCCCTTGCTCCAGCGGATGGGACAGGCCGCGTCGCGGCCGTTCATGCCGAAGACGCGAGAGAAGCAGAGCGGGCTCCGCACGCAGCTCAGCCGGGCCGGGATTTATTCGCCCCAGGCGATCCGAATGGTCACCGGCTGCAAAGTGATCTTCCTCGGCGTGGGCCTGGTCGGGGGGTACGTGGCCGGAACACTGTGTGGTCTGATGCTCATGGGCATCTCGGTGGGGGGCCTCCTCGGATACATGGCGCCGGCGATGTGGCTGAAGAGTCGCATCAAGGCTAACCAGCGGTCCTTGAATGTCGGATTGCCCGACGCCATCGACCTCATGGTCGTGTGTGTCAGTGCCGGCATGAGCGTTGACTCCGCCATGCAGCGCGTCGGTCAGGAATTGCAGATTGCCCACCCCTCGGTGAGCCGCGAGTTTGCGATCGCCCACATGGAGACCCGTGTCGGTTTGTCGCGGTCGGAGGCGATGCGGAACATGGGCGTGCGGACGGGCGCGGCAGCGCTGCAGTCGCTGGCGTCGATGCTCATCCAAGCCGACCGCTTCGGCACGAGCATCGCCAACGCTTTGCGCGTCCACTCCGAAACGCTCCGGGCCAACCGGCAGTTTGCCGCAGAAGAAATGGCCGCCAAGGCTTCGGTCAAAATGAGCTTCCCGCTCGTGTTATTCATTTTCCCCGCCACGTTTATCGTGCTGGCGGGGCCGACGGTGATCCAATTGATGAGAAGCGAAATTATGCGGTGAGCGCCAAACGCCGACTACACCCATAGCACAACGCTGTGAAACGACGGAGACCGACGATCATGAACCCGTTGAACGATTACCTGAAGGTGTGCCTGCCCCTCGCCGCGATGCTGGCTGCGGCCGCGGGCGGGTGCCAGTCCGGGAGCGACGCCGACGAATCCGTTTCGCGCAAAGCGGATGACTTCATTGCCCCCGGGGAGGTGAGTCACGTAACCCGGATCGCCGATCGGCAAATTGCTTCCGGCGTCCGAACCGACGCCACGCTCCGGCCGTATCACTTCAACGAGGCCTCTCTCAATTCGCTGGGCCGCGAAAAGCTCGATTTCATGTTGAATTGTGATGAATCGGACGCCCTGCTTGTGGTATACGTTGACGCCGCTGCCGGTGACAGCGATTCTGAGAAGGATCTTACCCGTGCTCGCCACGAATCGGTTGTAGCTTATCTCTTGAGTCGTGGCATGACGGATAGTCAGTTTCGGTTGGAATCAGGCTATAACTCGAATAACACAGTTCCCGTCGTCTCAGTCAGCCCACCGAAGGGCGATGCCGCCAACGCCGCCGCTGCCGGCGGGGCCGCAAAGGGCAGCTACGGAAGTGGCAAGGCTGAGGCCCAACAGAAGTAATGCGTCTTCCGGAGGAGACGGCCCCTCGCTCGCGAGGGGATCGCACATGACCCGGGACGTTGGCAGGGGAGCCGACGTCCTGGGTTTTTTTGCGCGCATCCGGCCCGTGTTTTTTGCCCCGCCGAAGTCGAAGTCGGGGCGACAAGCGCGAACTACCGCTCGACCCTCAAGTCATCAAATCGGATCGGCTGGCCCGAATACGGGTTCCCCCACACGCTCGCCCGGCCGGCGGTAGGTTCGTCTTTTTCGTCAAAGGAAACGGACCAATCCTTCGGCTCGTCCGTGTCTCCCGGCCAAATCTTACCGCGCACCGTCCAGGCACCTTCGCCGGCTTTGCCGACTTGTAGCCGGAATTGCGTCCAGGTTCCCGTTTTCCACGATTCATACGGTGCCGCGGCGACGGTTTGATCTCCCTTGCGGACCTCGACGCGTTTTTGAAGGGGGACGAGCCAGAGCTTGTAGCCGCCGGTGTCGTTCGCGCCGATCCCGAACTCGGGGAATCGACGCCGTGTGGACGCCCCCCAGATGCGGGCGCCGACCGTGCCCGTCGCCTCCCCGGCAGGGCCGAACATCAGCCCGAAGCTGTCGAGCGGAGCGCCCGGCAGCTCTAAGAGGCGGTTACCCTCGATGTCTTTAACTGCAAATTCACCGGCAAGAACGAGGAACTGGTCTTCCGGAAGCTTGCCGGGCGCGAGCTTCGAGAAATCGGTTGAATAGAGCGGCGCGTCACCCGCCGGCACGGCGGCGGCGAAAAGGAGAAATGGCACGATGAGCAGCCGGGGGTGAACGGGCGTCATGATCATTTCGTCGCCTGAAGTGCGAACAGCGTCTTGTCGGTCGTCAGGAATATCATGCCGTTGGCGACGATCGGTGTCGAATAGATCGGGCCGTCGAGTTCGATGTCGCCGATCTTCTCGTTTTGCGGGCCTGTTTTCAGAATAAATAAGAGCCGCTCTTCCGTTCCGACGTACATCTTCCCGTCGGCGAGCAGTGTCGAGCCCCAGATACGTCCTTCGGTATCATGCTCCCACTTTTTTTCGCCGGTGTCGGCGTTCAGGCAGTGGACCTTGCCGGAGTAATCGGCCGCGTACACCAGACCCCCGGCAACCGAGACGGTGGAGAGCGACCGGCCGATCTTGTCATAGGCCCACAGCTTGCCGGATTCGGTGA
The DNA here is from genome assembly GCA_046593135.1 of Tepidisphaeraceae bacterium. Taxonomy (GTDB): domain Bacteria; phylum Planctomycetota; class Phycisphaerae; order Tepidisphaerales; family Tepidisphaeraceae; genus JBKJRK01. The sequence continues at coordinate 7,724 of JBKJRK010000464.1, forward strand.
CGTCGCCCGTTTTGCCGGCGTCAATGCAGCTCAAGTTTCCGACGCCGTCGCCGCTTTCGGGGTCCTGCCCGGTGGCGACGTAGACTTTGCCGCCGTGGATGACCGGCGTGGAGCAGATTTCACTGTATCCCTTGGAATTGCCGTACTTGATGGGCTTTTTGTTCTTCGGGCTGATCTTGTACTTTGGCGGATTGCAATCGAACCGCCAGATCTCCTTCAGCGCGCCGTCGACCGGCTCCGGGTCGAACGCGTAGCAAAAGCCGTCGCCGCCGCCGAACACCACCATCGGCCGGGCATTCTTCCCGTCGCCGGCCGTCCCGTATGCCGGCGACGACCAGTTGCACCGAAACGTCCGGGCGCTGATGCCCGAGCGCTCTTCGCCGAGCAATTTGCCCGTGGTCTTGTCGAGGCAGATCAGCGCGGGCGCATCGGGAGCGGGGTAGTGGGCGTTGGTCCAGTCGATGCCGTTCGAGGTCGTCGTATACAGCTTGTCGCCGACGATCAACACGCTCCCCGCCGCCTGCTGGTGCGGGAAGACCCCGAGCTCGTCGTACATGCTGAACCGCCAGAGGACGTCGGCGTCGCCCGGTCCCGGCTCGATCGGCAAAGCGCCGTCGGGCGCACAGTACGCGGCTTCTTCCTTGAAAGGTCCGTCGTTTCCGTTGGCCATGCCGGCCGCGTCGAGACAAAGGATCTCGCAACGGTTGGTCATGACGTACACGCGGCCGTCTTCGACGGTCGGCGAGGAACACAGCCCGACCGCTTCGAAGTCGACGACTTTGCCGCCGGGCAGCTTGGGCACGACGAGCTGCCAGAGCAGTTTGCCGGTCTGCTCGTCCAAGCACAGCAGAATTCCGCGGTCGCCCTGGTGTTTCGCGTCGCGCGGGCGATCGTTGTTGGTGCCGACGTACACGCGTCCGCCGGCCACGACGGGGTTGCCGTACGTTTGCGAGCCGAGCGGCGCAACCCACTTCACATTCGTCGAGCCGGCGACGTCAATTTCACCGTCGGGCGTCGAAACGATCTTCGCCGAATCGGGCAGGCCGGTGACCTCCGCCGGGGCGACCATGTTCTTCGACGGCGTGCCGCCCCATTGAGCCCAGTCGGCGGCGGAGACCGCGCCCGAGCCGACGGCTAGTAGGAGCAAGAGCGAAAAACGTGAAATCGCGCGCATCGTTGTCCTTACGAAACGTGGGCCGGAATGGTACAAGATTCTTCACCGGTGGGGCAGACAAGTAATGCTCGTCTCACAAATCTTAGCAAGCCGGGTATTAGGCGAGGGACGTAACCATGATGCAATTCAAATCCGGTGTCGGCGTTCTCGGTCTTGCCCTGTTCGTCATGACCACCGCTGCGACGAATGCGCGGGGGGCAGATCAGGGCGGGGCCGAATGGCGGCAGTGGCGGGGGCCTGGTTTCAACGGCGCGAGCGACGCGAAAAACCTGCCGGCCGAGCTGGACGATCAAACGAACGTTCGTTGGGCGACCACGCTCCCCGGCCCCGGCGCCGGGACGCCGATCGTCGTCGGCGATCGCGTTTTCGTGAGTGCGCTCGACAAGACCTCCAAGAAGCTCCTCGCGCTGTGCCTGAAGCGGTCAAACGGCACGATCCTTTGGCGCCGGGAGGTCGGCGAGGGGTTCCAGCAAAACCAGCGGAACAACATGGCTTCGCCGTCGCCGCTCACCGACGGCAAGCACGTCTGGTTTTACTACGGCACCGGCGACTTCGTTGCATTCGACCTCGAAGGCAATCAGACGTGGGCGCGCAACATCTCCAAGGATCACGGCCCGTTCCACTACCAGTGGATCTACGGCTCCAGCCCGCTGCTTTACGACGGGCGGCTCTACGTCCAAGTGCTCCACCGCGACCGCCCGATCGACGACCGTTCGGAACCGAAGACGCCGGCGCCGTCTTACCTCCTGGCGATCGACCCTTCGACCGGCAAGGACCTGTGGAAGCACGACCGCGCGGACGAGGCGGTGCTGGAATCGAAGGAGTCTTACGGCACGCCGCTCCCGTTCGAGCACGGCGGGAAGAAGCTGGTGATCCTCGTCGGCGGCGATACCGTGTCGGCGCATGACGCCGCGACGGGGGCCGAGGCGTGGCGCTGCGGGGGTTGGAACCCGGAGAAGATCAGCCACTGGCGAATCGTGGCCGGCGCCGTGGCGGCCGGCGGCTTCATTATCGCCTGCCCGCCAAAAAATGGGCCGGTCTTTGCGATTAAGCCCGGCGGCGCCGGCGACGTGACCGAGACCCACATCGCCTGGAAGAGCGACAAGCTCACCAGCGACGTCTGCGTCCCGCTGCTCTACAAAGACAAGCTGTACGTACTCAACGGCGACGGCGAGAAAACGCTCTTCCGCGTCGACCCCGCCACCGGCGCCGTCGAAACCTCCCTCAAGCTCGGCGGGGGACCCGTTTATCGCGCCTCGCCCACCGCCGCGGACGGGAAAATCTATTGCATGAACGAAGCCGGCGAAGTGAAGGTGGTCGACGCGACCGGCGAAAAGCTTCAGCTCCTCAACGAAGTCGATCTCGGCGGCGACGGCGAAAGCCGGGCGTCGATCGCACTGGCGGACGGCCAAATTTTCGTCCGCACCGTCGACAAAATGTACTGCTTCGGCGCAAAGTGATTTTCTTGTGACACGGGTTTCCAACCCGTGCCGATTGACGCGATGATTTCAATTGCACGCGTTGCCAACGTTTGAACACGGCTTAGCACGGGTTGGAAGCCCGTGTCACGGGCGAGCAAGGCATGGCACAACCAATTCCGATGGACCAGCCCAAGACCGACGGCGTCGCTATTGCTGCCGAGGCCATTCCCACCGGCCCGTGGTGGCGCCAGATGAACGGCTACCACTGGTTCGTCTTTCTCATCGCCTCCGGCGCGTGGCTATTCGACTGCCTGGACCAACGGCTGTTTTCGCTGGCGCGTATTCCGGCGCTGGCGGACCTCATGCACGGCACGCCTGCCGATAAAGGCGTTCAGGCATTCGGCAAGGTGGTCACCGCTTGGTTTCTCATCGGCTGGGGGATTGGCGGGCTGATCTTCGGCGCGCTCGGCGACCGCTTCGGGCGGGCGCGGATGCTCAACGTCACCGTCCTTATCTACTCCGCCTTCACCGGCCTTACCTTTTTCAGCCAGGGCAAGTTCGACTTCACGCTTTTCCGATTCCTCACGGGGCTGGGGGTGGGCGGCGTATTCGGTCTGGCCGTGTCACTCATTGCGGAAACCGTTCCGGCGGGCGCGCGCGTTCAGGCGCTCGGGTTGCTCCAGGTGTTGTCTACGGTCGGAAATCTCGCCGCGGGATTCATCAAGATCGGCATCGACCGGCTCGAGGTCGGCGGCACAATCAACCCCGGCAACGGGTGGCGATGGGTGTTCCTCGTGGGCGCCATCCCGGCGGTCCTGGTGGTTTTCACTGGTCGCCGCCTCAAGGAACCGGCGCCGTGGCTCGCGCTCAAGGCGTCGGGCGCGTTGAAAAGGGGAGGCGTGTTCGCTTCTTACGCGCGGTTATTCGGCGACCGCCGTTGGCGGCGCAACCTCGCCGTCGGCGCGTTGATCGCGTCGACCGGCGTCGTCGGCCTCTGGGCCATCGGCGAGTACGCCGTCGATTTGCAGCGTGCGGTGTTCAAAACACATTACGAGCGCGAGCTCGGGGCGGCTGCCACCGCCGCACAGGTCAAGGCAAAGGTCGACTGGGCGATTTTTTTTGCCTACCAACTCAATATGCTCGGCGCCGGCATCGGTATGTGGCTGTTCACCCGCGTCACCCAGGTGACCGGGCGGCGGTTCGCTTTTTTTGTGGGATTCTTATCGGCGCTGCTCATCACGGCGTTCGTCTACTGGAAAATGGAGACGCCGAACGACGCGTATTGGATGATGCCGCTTATGGGCGCCGCCCAGCTCGGCACATTTGCGGGCTTCGCGATCTACCTGCCCGAGCTATTTCCCAGTTCGCTCCGCAGCACCGGCACGAGCTTCTGCTACAACTTAGGGCGTTTTGCCGCCGCCGGGGGGAGCTTCTTCTCCGCACTGCTGACGCAGGGCGTGTTTGGCGGGTACGCGTCGCCTCTGCCGCTGCGTTACTCGGCCATCGCGATGTGCTCCATCTTCTTCGTCGGGCTCTTGACGCTCCCGTTCGCCCCCGAAACCAAGGGTAAGCCGTTGCCGGACGACGCGCCGGAGCCCGCGTATTAGTAGGAGAAGAGCGAACACAAATCGACACGAATTCACATGATAAACTTTCGAAGTTCATTCGTGTCGATTCGTGTTCACCCTTTGAATGCTAAATTCCCAAACGAAATTCATTCCCCCGGCCGTTGCCGCCTTGTTCCACGCCGGCGTCGCGATTCCGGAGATGCCCCTGGCGCTTACCGCGGCGCGGAAGTTGGACGAGCGCCGGCAGCGCGGCCTGATCCGCTACTACGCCGCCGCCGGGGCCGGCGGGTTGGCGGTGGCGGTTCGCACGACACAGGTTGCAATCCGCGACCCGCAGGTGGGTTTATTCGAGCCGGTGTTGGCTCTCGCGCGCGAGGAGCTCGATCGCGCCGACGCGGCGGGCGATCGACCGCTCGTGCGGGTTGCCGGCGTCGCGGGCAACACCGAGCAAGCGGTTCACCAAGCGGGCCTCCTACGCGACTTCGGCTACCACGCCGGCTTGATCAGCCTGGAGTCCGAGGGCGACGCAGGCACCGATGAGCTGATTGACCAATGCCGCGCCGTGGCCGAGGTGATCCCGGTGATCGTGTCTTGCCTCCAGCCGTCCGCCGGCGGGCCGGCGGTGACCTACGGATTCTGGCGGCGTGTTGTCGAGATACCCAACGTCGTGGCGGTCCAGATCGCGCCGTCCGGTCGCTATCAAACGATCGACGTCGTACGCGCCATAGCGGCGAGCGAAAGGGATGATGTCGCGCTGTATACCGGAAACAGCGACAACATTGTGGTAGACCTGTTGACGCCGTACGAGTTCAACGTCGACGGCATCCAGATCGAACGCCGGATCGTCGGCGGCTTGCTCGGACATTGGTCGGTGTGGACGAAAAAAGCCGTCGAACTGTTGAAGGAATGCCAAGCCGCGACGAAGGCGTACGCGATTTCCGCCGACCTCCTGCGGCGGAACGTCCAAATCACCGACGCCAGTGCCGCCATCTCCGACGCCGCCCACGCCTTCGCCGGCAGCACCGCCGGGCTCCACGAAGTCCTCCGCCGTCAGGGCCTCCTCGAAGG
>JBKJRK010000107.1:0-3165 GCA_046593135.1 Tepidisphaeraceae bacterium
CCGGACGAGTCACGTGATCTCGTTCGCAGTTACTTCGAACCGGCGTCGTCTTTAGAAGGACGGTAGGGGCTGGGAAAGCTGGGCGGAGCTTGTCCGGGTTCGAAACGGCAGCGTTTCATCATTGTTTTCGTCATTCGCGAAACGTCCCGATAGACTAGAGTCGGCAATTCTGAATAATTGGTAATCGGGGCGCGGAATCCAGCGTTTGCAAGCTGAGCCGGGCGTACGGCGCGGCGTATTGTCTTTCGCCCTTGAGTTTCCCGAGGTGCATGGAATGATCGGAACTGGCGACGCCGCCAACGATTCGCATGGTGAGACGTTTACCGGTCAGGTCGACCCTGCGCGCGCCCACCAGGAACTGCTGCGCGGCCTCGACGGCAAGCAGGCGTGCCCGTTCTGCGGTTCGGTGAACGAGAAGTCGGCTTCGCCCTGCGCGCGGTGCGGGATGGAGAACACGCCCGAAGCGCGCAAGGCGACCAAGGCGCGGATCGGCCCGTGGTACGTGCTCCAGGCGCGTAACCCCGCCGCCCCGGGGATGCGGTTTGAAACGCTGTTGTCGTTCGTACGCAAGGGCCGCGTGCGGGCGCGGTCGATCGTTCGCGGGCCGACGACACATCAGCTCTGGCGTTTCGCCGCTCATGTGAAAGGGTTGTCGCGCGAGTTCGGACTGTGCTTCAGTTGCGGCAGCGCGATGGAAGCGACGGCGAACATCTGCCCGCAGTGCAACCGGCTCCAGGAGCCGCCGCTCAACCCCGACGCGCTGTTGGATGACGGCAGCGAGGAAGCAAAGCGGACGGTCTTCCGCGAGCTGCCGAATCCCACGGCGATCGTTGTGACCGAGCCGGCTCCGCCGCCCGCGCCGCCGCCGGAAGTAGACATCGTCATTCCCGCGTTGGGCGGTTTCGAGTTTGACGACGTCGAGTCGACGTTCCGCGAAGGCCCCCCGGTGACGGCTCCCGCGAAGCGGCCCGGACCGGTGGCGCAACCGGCGTCTGAGCCGTTCTCGCTTTCGGCGGCGAACGCCGCCCCGCCCGGGCCGTCCGCATCGCCAACACCTGCGTTCCAGGCGCCCGCCCCTCAGTCGGTTACGCCGCAGCCGTTCGCAGTCCAATCGCCCGCGTCCCATTCACTAGCGTCCGCGCCGCATCCGGCGGCGTCGGAAAATCCGTTCGCCATTCCGCCCCCGCGCAAAAAGGCCGGCGGTCCTGAAGCCGGCACGTTCCTTAGCGCCAAGGAGCTTGCCGCCGCGTTCAAGCTGAGCTTTGACCCCAGTGCGGACATGGACACCGTCGACGTGCCGGACCAGATGCCCGCCAGTGCCATGCCGGAGGGTTTGCGGCCGACGGGTATGATGACCCGTCATCCAATGGCGTCGCCGGGCGCCGCGCCGGCGAAGCGCTCGGGCGTGCTGTTCCGCTTCATTTTGTTCGTGCTGATCCTGATCGTCACGGGGTTTGCGGTGCTGATGTGGGTCGATCCGGGTTTCCGGAAAAAGACGGTCGAGTGGTCCAAAGCGAAGTACGCGCAGCTCCACGGGTTCGCAACCGGCGTCGACACGAAGCCGGCCCCCGACCCTGCCGTCGACCTTGAGATCCCGATGGCGCCGCCGCCGAAGTCGACCGCATCGCCGGACGACGCCGACTCGGATGAAATTATTCCCGCGTCGCCCGCGCCCGACGACCCGCCGGCCGCGCGGGTCGAAGCCCTCGTAAAGCCCGCGCCCGCCGTCAAGGCGCCGCCGGCCGTTGCCGGCGGCGAAGCAGAGGTTGAAGCGCCGGTGAAGGCCGCCCCCGCCGTCAAGACCGAGCCGGCCCGCCGGCCGTCGCCGGCCAAGGCGGAGGCTTCCGCCCCCGAAAAGTCCGCCCCGCCGGCGGCAGACCCGGTAAACGCCGTCGACCCCACCGTCACCACCGCCCAGGTCAAGGCGCTCTACAACGCCGGCATCGTGGCCCAGGGCCGGGACGAGTTTGCCAAGGCGATTGAGTCGTACGAAGGCATCAAAAAACACCCCGAAAAGTTCTGGCCCCGCGACCTCGAAACGCGCCTCGCGAACGTCAGGCGGCGGATGAGTAAGTAAGAATCAAAATTAGAGTAATACGGATCGTGATTAATCCTCGCGCGAGGATTAATCACGACCCGTATTATTTAGAAGAGAAGACCGAAACGTTCGACGGACCTGCCGTCGCCTTTGACCTTCGTAGATTCCCCCGGCTGTTCACCCCGGCAGAATCCCCGGCGGCAGCCCCATCTCGCCGGCGGCTTTGCTCATCTCGGCTTTCATCATGTCAGCCGCCTTCGCCTGGGCCGCGCCGACGGCGGCGACGATGGCGTCTTCGAGCATCTCCGTGTCATTCGGATCAAGGCGCGTTTTATCGATCCGAATTTTCACCAGCTCGAGCCGCCCGTTCACCGTCGCCTGAACCATTCCGCCGGCGGCTTCGGCGGTAATCGTTTTTTGCGCCAGCTCCTCCTGCATCGTGCGGAACTTGTCCTGCATCTCTTTCGCTTTCGTCATCAGCGAGCCGAGATTTCCGAGATTTTTCAACGCGTCCAACATGGTCTACTCCGAATTAAATGCTGAATGATGAATGCGGAATCAGGAATGAAGAGGGAAGTGCGATGAGCTGGCCTTCAATTCATCACTCATCATTTCGCATTCAGCATTGTCTTTTCACGTCTCCACTTTGATAATCTGCGCCCCCAGCCCGTCCATGAGGGCTTTCACCAACGGTTGGCTGGTGCGAACGGACTCGATCAACTCGGGCGTCATCCGCTGCACGGGTACGGGCGGCGGGTCAGGCTCACGCGGAGGCGGGGCGGGGCGGCGGGCGGCAGGCGGCGGCGAACCCGACGGCTTCGCCGCAGCGGCAGCGGCCGGCGCCTTTTCCACGCCGATTTCGAAGGACACGCCGACGGGGCGATTGAGCACGCTCGACATCGCGTCGCGCACGAGCTCGCGCTTACCGTTGCGGTCGAGCATCTTGAGGAACGTCTCGTGCTGGGCGCCGTAGCGGATGACCGCCTTTTCCTCGCCGACTTCGACGAGCTCACCGTGCGTGAGCAGAGACGAGAGCATCGGCCCGTGCGAGGCAAGCTGTGCGAGCAGGCTTTTCCACACGGTCGGCAAGTCGACCGGCTCGACGTTTGACGCCGAATCCGGCAGGG